>JBAWGM010000503.1:0-2989 GCA_049592895.1 Thiobacillaceae bacterium
GATGCCAAGGGCTATGCGCTGTACTTCAGCCGTGCCCCGATACCGTGGCCACGGGATGCGTTTGCGCTCAAGGAAGGACTGCCCGAGGCGATGATCGCGTTGCGGCATATCGGCCTTTATGCCTACCGCGCCGGTTTCTTGCGCGCGTATGCCGATCTCGCGCCGGCGCCGCTGGAGCGTCTGGAAATGCTGGAGCAATTGCGCGCATTATGGTACGGATACCGCATCGCCGTGGCCGTGTCGGCTGAACTGCCCGGCCCGGGAGTCGACACCAGCGAAGATCTGGAACGGGTGCGAGCCTTGTTCGCCGCAAGTTGATGGACTTTATCTTCCAATAAAAAAAATTAACTTCGCCGGTTTTGGCGTATGCCCTACCCTAGCAGGTTCATTGGTATTTCAATATGCACAAGGAGAAACACATGCGCCTGATTCTCTTGGGGGGGCCCGGAGCGGGCAAAGGCACCCAAGCCAATTTCATCAAGGAGAAATTCGCCATCCCCCAGATTTCCACGGGTGACATGCTGCGTGCTCACGTCAAGGCCGGCACCGAACTCGGCATGAAAGCCAAGGCCATCATGGACGCGGGCGGTTTGGTGTCCGACGACATCATTATCGGCATGGTGAAAGATCGCTTGACGCAGGGCGACTGCAAGAACGGCTATCTGTTTGACGGCTTTCCGCGCACCATTCCCCAGGCTGAAGCCATGAAGGCAGCCGGCGTGCCGATCGACTACGTGGTCGAAATCGATGTCGCCGACGAAGAAATCATCAAGCGAATGTCGGGGCGCAGGGTGCATGTTGCTTCCGGCCGCACCTACCACGTGGTGTTCAATCCGCCGAAAGTTGCAGGCAAGGACGATGTGACGGGCGACGATCTGATCCAGCGCGCCGACGACGCGGAAGAAACGGTCAAGAAGCGGCTGGATGTCTACCACGCCCAGACCGAACCCCTGGTGAAATATTACGGTGACTGGGCGAGACGCGGCGAAGCGGGTGCGCCCAAATACGTGAAGATTCCGGGCGTAGGTAAAGTGGATCAAATCCGCGACGCCATATTCAAGGGGTTGGGAGCCTAATCTGTGCCCAAGCACGCGCCCGAATTCAGCGACAGCGAAAAATGGGTGGTAGCTGAAACCCTCAAGGAGCGTTGGCAGGACCAGACTCCTGAGCTGCGGGAGGTGGAAACCGAAATCCGCATCTATCCGGATGATCGGGAACTGACCGATTGCTCGGGGTTGTACTGGGAATCGGGCAATTGCAAGTTCTGCATATCCAAGACCGGCCATTCCCGCTTCCGCCCCATGTTCTTTTACCGGGTGCGGGATCGCTACACCACCGATCGGGAAGAGTACGATGACCTGGTCGACTGCGTGGTCACCATGCTGAAGCTCCAGGTGGATATCGAGTTTCAGCGTGAGGGTCTGACCGAGGAAAAGAAATAGATTCAGCGCCAGGCTTAGCCTGGCGTCATCTTTTGACGCAAAAGGAGAACATCATGGCGACCAACAAAGCCGCCCCGAAAAAAAATGCGTTCTACGCCCAGTCCGGTGGGGTCACTGCCGTGATCAACGCGTCTGCCTGCGGCGTGATCGAAACCGCGCGCAAGCACAAGGACAAGATCGGCAAGGTCTATGCGGGACGCAATGGCATCATCGGCGCGCTGACAGAAGACCTGATCGACACAAGCAAGGATACTGCCGCGGCCATCAAGGCCTTGCGTTACACCCCCTCCGGCGCGTTCGGCTCCTGCCGCTACAAGCTGAAAAGCCTGGAAGCCAACAAGCGCGAATATGAGCGTCTGATCGAAGTCTTCAAGGCGCACAACATCGGCTACTTCTTCTACAACGGCGGCGGCGATTCCGCCGACACCTGCTACAAGATTTCCCAGCTATCGGAAACAATGGGCTATCCGGTCCAGGCCATACACGTGCCCAAGACCGTGGACAATGATCTGCCCATCACCGACTGCTGCCCCGGTTTCGGCTCGGTCGCCAAGTACATTGCGGTGTCCACCCGCGAGGCCTCGTTCGATGTGGCATCGATGGCCAAGACTTCGACAAAAGTATTCATCGTGGAAGTGATGGGGCGTCACGCAGGCTGGATTGCGGCGGCCGGCGGCATGGCTTCCACCAAGGATACCGAGATTCCCATCGTGATCCTGTTTCCCGAAGTGACCTTCGACGAGAAGAAATTCCTGGCGTCGGTGGATGAAAAGGTGAAGAAATTCGGCTACTGCACGGTGGTGGTGTCGGAAGGCGTCATCGGCCCGGATGGAAAGTTCCTCGCCGACCAGGGTCTCAAGGACGCCTTCGGTCACGCGCAACTGGGGGGCGTGGCGCCGGTGGTGGCCGGCATCGTCAAGCGCGGCCTGGACCTGAAGTATCACTGGGCCGTCGCAGACTACCTGCAGCGCGCGGCGCGTCATATTGCCTCCAAGACCGACGTGGACCAGGCCTATGCCATGGGTAAGGCTGCCGTCGAGTTCGCCCTCAAGGGCCACAATTCGGTCATGCCCACGGTGGATCGCGTTTCCAACAAGCCTTACAAATGGAAGGTGGGCATGGCGTCGCTTTCTAAGGTGGCCAACGTGGAAAAGATGATGCCCAAGGATTTCATCACCAGGGATGGCTTCGGCATTACGGAAAAATGCCGCACTTACCTGGCGCCGTTGATGAAGGGCGAAGACTACCCTCCGTACAAGGACGGTCTGCCGCAGTATGTGCGGCTCAAGAACGTGGCCGTTGCCAGAAAGCTGCCGGAATTCAAGGTGTGAGGCCGAGGCCTTGCACGCAAGGGGCGGCCGCGCGTTTGTTGAAGGGGCAGGTTGCGTGAAAGCGGACTGCAGAACATGACGCTTGATCTGGCTCGGCAGTTGCTCAAGGTCCAGGCCGATTTCGGCGGTTTCTACAACGCCAATTCCGCCAAGCTGATCCTGTCAGAAGTGCAGAAGGAGCATGGCCAGACGGCGGTGGATCAACTGATCGTCGAG
>JBAWGM010000504.1:0-3027 GCA_049592895.1 Thiobacillaceae bacterium
ACCAAGCCCCTGGTCGGTCATCTGGCGGCCTGGAACTACTTCGAGTCCCTCAAGAACCCGGTCAACGCCAAGTTCATCAAGAGCTACAAGGCCTGGGCCAAGAAGCGGCATCTGCCCAACGCCGACACGGTGGTGACCAACGACCCCATGGAAGCAACCTACATCGGCATCAACATGTGGAAGCAGGCGGTGGAGAAGGCCCATTCCACGGACACCGACAAGGTCATCGCCGCCATGGCCGGCCAGACCTTCAAGGCCCCGGACGGCTTCACGATCGAGATGGACCCCAAGAACCACCATCTGCACAAGCCCGTGTTCATCGGCGAGATCCGCGCTGACGGCCAGTTCAATGTGGTGTGGAAGACCAAGGGTCCCATCAAGGCGGAACCCTGGAGCCCTTATATCCCCGGCAACGACAAGAAGAAGGACGAGCCAGACACGATGTAAGCACAAGCGCGGCGCCCTCCTGCGAGGGCGTCATTCCCGCGCGGGTAGAAAGGGGCCGCACAGGAACGACGACTCGGCCGCCCGTAAGCGAACCGGAAGTTCGGAAATCATGAAATACCTCTTGCTTGTGTTGCTCTTCTTCAACCTGCCCGCCAGGGCCGCTCTCGATCCGGCTGCGGTGAAACAACTGGCGGCAGATGATTCTGACGCGAAGATTGCCGCCATACAGCAACTGGGTGCGAGTGGCGACCCGGATGCCCTGAAGGTGCTCAAGGCCCTGGGTGAGGATGCCTTGTTCTCCAGCCCGGATGGCCGCGTGTTCCTGATGCCGGAGGACAAGGCCTTCGACGCGGCAACCGGTGCGTCAATCAACCCTGTGCCTGAAGATTACGCGTCCATTACCATCAACAATCGGGTCCGGGCTGAATTGCTCAATACCATCGCCAGCCTGCGCCTGATCAACCCGGACCCGATTGTCCGTCTTGCGGCCGCCAAGGAATTGCAGAGCGACGCGGGTATCGAGCTGGCACCCACCCTGGAACGAGCCCTGGCCAAGGAGACCGACACGAAAATAAAGCGCCTGCTCAAATTCGCCCTGGCCCAAGCCAATCTGGCCAGCCCGAACGCGGCCACGCGTCTGGCCGCCGTAAAGGCACTGGGCGACGATGCCAGCGCCAACGCCAAGGGCCTGCTGCTGCCCTTGACCCAACCAGCCAACGAGCCAGATTCCCAGGTGCGCGAGGCCGCCCTCGCCTCGGTCAAGGCGATCGAATCACGCCTGTCCGTGGGCGATACACTGGGCCAGATCTTTACCGGGCTGTCCCTGGGCAGCATCCTGCTATTGACCGCCCTGGGCCTGGCTATCATTTATGGTGTCATGGGCGTGATCAACATGGCGCACGGCGAGCTGCTGATGGTGGGCGCCTATGCCGCCTATTTCACGCAGGGGCTGTTCCGACACTACTTGCCGGGCCACATCGACTGGTACGTGGTGGCCGCGATACCCGTGGCCTTCCTGGCCTCGGCCACGGTGGGGGTCGTGCTGGAGCGCAGCGTGATCCGCTGGCTTTACGGCCGCCCGCTTGAGACCCTGCTGGCCACCTGGGGCCTGTCGCTTATTTTGATTCAGTCTGCAAGGTCACTGTTTGGAGCTCAAAACGTCGAGGTCGGCAATCCGACCTGGATGTCTGGCGGCGTCGAGATCATGGCCGGCTTGGTGCTTCCCTGGAACCGCATCGTCATCATCGGTTTCAGCCTGTTTGTGCTGGCCCTGGTGTGGGTGCTGATGCAGAAGACCCGTCTGGGCATGTTCGTGCGCGCCGTCACCCAGAATCGCGCCATGGCCGGTTGCGTGGGGGTACCCACGGCGCGCATCGATACGCTGGCGTTCGGCTTGGGCGCCGGTATCGCCGGGCTGGGCGGGCTGGCCCTGTCGCAGATCGCCAATGTGGGCCCGGACATGGGCCAGGGCTATATCGTGGATTCCTTCATGGTGGTGGTGCTGGGCGGCGTGGGTCAACTGGCCGGCGCAGTCTGGGCTGCCCTGGGCCTGGGCGTGGTGACCAAGTTTCTCGAGGGCTTGGCAGGCGCCGTCATCGCCAAGATCGTGGTGCTGGTGATGCTCATCGTCTTCATTCAGAAGCGGCCCCAGGGCTTGTTCGCCCTCAAGGGTCGCTCTGTGGAAAACTGAGTGAGAACGCCCTTCGTCGCTCGCTTCCTGAATGCCACGCCACGCGCCGGCTGGCTCGCGATCGCGCTGTTCGCTGCCGTCACCCTGGTTCTGCTCCCGGTGCTACATGTCTATGTGCCGAAGGAAAATCCGCTGCACGTATCCAACTATGTCATCACCCTGGGCGGCAAGGTGATGTGCTACGCCATCGTGGCGGTGGCCATGGATCTGACCTGGGGCTACGCCGGCATTCTGTCCCTGGGTCACGGCGTGTTCTTCGCCCTCGGCGGTTATGCCTTCGGCATGTACCTGATGCGCGAGATTGGCCGCGACGGTTCCTATCACGCGGACCTGCCCGACTTCATGGTTTTTCTGGACTGGAAGGAATTGCCCTGGTACTGGACCGGCAGTGACTTCTTTCTCTGGGCATTGCTGCTGGTGCTGGTCGTACCCGCATTGCTGGCCTGTATCTTCGGCTTCTTCGCGTTTCGTTCCCGTATCAAGGGAGTGTATTTCTCAATCATCACCCAGGCCTTGACCTACGCCACGATGCTGTTCTTTTTCCGCAACGAAACCGGCTTTGGCGGCAATAATGGCTTTACTGACTTCAAGCGCATTCTGGGCTACGACATTACTACGCCGCAGATGCGTTCTATCCTGTTCGCCCTCTCGTCCCTGGTACTGATGCTTACCCTGCTGCTGGGGCGCTACCTGATGACGTCGAAGTTCGGCCGTGTCCTGACCGCCATCCGGGACGCGGAGTCCCGGGTCATGTTCCTCGGGTACAACCCGCTGTACTACAAGTTGTTCATCTGGACCCTTTCCGCCATGCTGTGCTCCATTGCCGGTGCCTTATACGTGCCGCAGGTGGGCATCATCAACCCGAGCGAGATGTCACCCGCCAACTCCAT
>JBAWGM010000505.1:0-3843 GCA_049592895.1 Thiobacillaceae bacterium
GGCAGCATAAAACAGAAACGCGACGAAGAAGATTTTCAGCGGTCGCGCCGGTATCAGGCTGGCCAGCCAAGCTCCGGCCAGTGTGCCGCACACGATCCCGGAGGCGATTTTTTTTAGGGTCGACCAGTCCACCGCGCCATGCCGGTGGTGGGCGCGAACGCTGGATAGCGAAGTGAACAGTATGGAAGCCAGGGAGGTGCCCAGCGCAAGGTGGGGCTGGATAGCCGGGGAGACGCCTTGCGCATCGAACAGCCCGATCAGCGCAGGCACGATGATCAGCCCGCCGCCGACGCCCAGGAGTCCCGCCACAAATCCGGCCACGAGGCCGAGAACGAGATAGGCGCCGAGAAATTCAGGATTCACGCAATAGCCCCGGAATATTGCGGCTTCGGCAGCGTGCAATACGATTTCGAAACCCTGCCTTCGACCCGCTGGCCGAAGCTTACAGCAGCCGGAGAATGAATTCGTATTCCTTCGGGTCCACCGGCGTGATGGACAAGCGGTTGCCCTTTTGCAGGATGCGCAGATTGGCGAGTTGCGCATGCTCCCGCAATTCCTTGATTGAAACCAGCCGGGTTTTCTTGACGAACTTTACATCCACGTTCAGCCAGCGCGGATTGTCGCGGCTCGCCTTGGGATCGTAGTACTTGCCCTTGGCGTCAAACTGGCTTTCATCCGGGTAAGCCTGCCTGCTGACCACGGCCAGGCCGGCAATGCCGGGCTCATCGCAGCTGGAATGATAGAACAGAACCTTGTCGCCGACTTTCATCTGGTCGCGCATGAAATTGCGCGCCTGATAATTGCGCACGCCATACCACGCGACCGTCTTGTTGGGCATTTTCGCCAGATCGTCGATGCTGACGTCGGAGGGTTCGGATTTCATCAGCCAATACCGCATTGATCCACAGCTCATAATTCATTGTTCCTTCCATATTAACCGACAATCAATCCGGCTTTCATAACCGCGCGCCGGCAGCGCAGAATCCACCCAAGCGCGACCTTTCCCCATCCATATCTGATTTTCGATTGTTGCGTCTGCATCAGGTGTGCAACGAGGCGCTGTCCTACAGACGTATGCCGCCTGGTGCGTATATTGCTAATTGTCTGTGGCGGCCGTCCATTGCCTCGATGGTGTGGCGACGATATCCAAGCGGGCGCGGCAGCGAGGCGCCGAAGACGCGTCATCGGACGTTTCGCTTGCAGCGTACGACTAGGAGACATGAAATGACATTAGGAACAATCCTGCTCATTATCGTGGTGCTGATGCTCATTGGTGCGATTCCAACCTGGCCCTACAGCCGAACATGGGGCTACGGTCCCAGCGGCGGTCTGGGAGTGGTGTTGGTAATCCTGCTCGTTCTGCTGCTGCTGGGCGTGCTCTAGCGCAGCAGTTCGTGCATGGGCAAATCGGCACGGTGACTAGCGGTCGGAGCCCGGTGCATCAGCGTCCGCCTACACCAGAATTCCGGAAACCTTACATGTTTGTCAGTGGAGACGGATGGTGCGCGCCAATCCATGGCGCTAGCCTTACCACAAGATTTACGGTTCTCGCGATGTGGGGTTGCGCTTTGAACCTTTCCTAATTGCCCCCACAAAAGGAGTTACAAGAAATGAAACTTCCGATTGCCATGCTCTTGCTTCTCGGTCTTGGCGTATTGAGCCCGGTCCACGCGACGGACCTGAGCGACGCCAAGAAAGACCGCGCCGAAGCGCGCTACGATGCCACGAAAAATGCGGCCGAGCATAAATATAAGCTCGACAAGAAGCACTGCAAAAAAATGTCCGGGAACGAGAAGGACGTTTGCCTGAAAGATGCGAAGGCGGCATACGTTAGCGCAAAATCGCGCGCGAAGGCGGACGAGGAGTCGGCCAAGAGCCAAGCCGAGGCGGACCAGGATCAAATGAAAGCGGAGTACAAGGCGGCCAAGGAAAGATGTGATTCCTTGTCTGGAAGCGCCAAGGATGCATGTGTAAGCGAGGCGAAAGTCAAATACGGCCAATGAAATCCGCATCGATTTGGCATGTTCGAATACCGCATATGTTGCGTACGGTTTTCCAGGAGTTCACGAAATGAAGCATCGAGAATCCCAAGAGACTTCCGGCTTCGTGCCGGAACATTTCATTCCAGAAAGTTATGAATCCAAAGAAAGCGCGCTGAATGGCGCGTCCATGGCCTATCCCTATGAGCTTCCTGCTCTTCCCTATTCATTGGATGCGTTAGCCCCAGCCATCTCCGAGAAGACGCTCTCCTTTCACTATGGCAAGCATCATCAGGCCTACATTGAAGAGCTTAATAAAGCAATTGAAGGCACGGAATTTCGGGATCTGCCGCTGGAAGACATCATTCGGGCTACCGCCGGGAAGCCGGACAAGCGCACAACTTTCAACAACGCGGCGCAAACGTGGAACCACACGTTTTACTGGCACAGCCTGAAACCAGGCGGGGGAGGCGAGCCTCCGAAGAACCTGAAACTGATGATCGAGGCGTCGTTCGAGACGGTCGATGCATGCAAGGCCGAACTGGCAAAGGCGGCCATTACCCAGTTCGGGACCGGTTGGGCGTGGCTGGTTTTGAACGGCCAGGATATTAGCGTGATCAACACCGACGATGCGGATTCACCCTTAACCAAGGGAATGAAACCGTTGCTGACGATTGACGTTTGGGAACACGCTTATTACCTGGATTATCAGAATCGACGCAAGGATTATGTGGCGGCCGTTATCGACAAGCTGATCAACTGGGGTTTTGCTGCAGACAATCTTGGCTGAGTCGCACCCAGGAAGGAATAGAAGGAAATGAGGATTTTAGACGCGCGCGAATAGTGACGCTGCACAGGATGTGTGTCGTTTAACTGCTAAGGAGATGAACATGAACTGGGACATTATCGAAGGCAACTGGAAACGAGTAAAAGGCAAGTTCAAGGAGAAATGGGGCAAGCTCACTGATGACGATCTCGACATGATCAAGGGTCACCGGCAGCAGTTGACCGGTAGACTCCAGGAGCGATACGGCATGGCCAAGGATGACGCGGAAAAACAGATCAACGACTGGCTGGCAACGCTCGATGAGGATGACTGGCGCGATCAGAACGCCGCGTGATTATCGAATGACGTGCTCAAGGAATTCGGTGCGATAAGCGTCCTCGTAACTGCCTGCAGGCGGGGTACAGATGCTGGGGCGCCGCCCGCGGCGGCACGAGCCAAGATGGGTAGGAGGTGAATATGAATCGAGCAAGCGCTCGCGCTTGCAAATTCGGTGAGCCTGCTTGTCGGATTTCGCTGACAGGCATATCGGCGCGAGCCGATGGCGGTGTAGTAGCCAAAGCCTAGAATACAAATACGATTCAGCCATTTCCGCACTCGCGCCTTGGCTGCGCATCGGCTAGATTGAAGGAGGACATCTATGTTGCACTACGCGCTGGTATTTTTTATCATCGCCATCATCGCCGCCGTATTGGGTTTCACCGGACTGGCGGCGGGTGCGGCCGGCATAGCGAAGATTCTTTTTCTGGTCTTCCTGGTCTTGGCAATTGCTTCGTTTGTGGTCAACCTTCTGCGTGGCCCATAGCACCCTGGAGCAATTGCCCGGCGCTTCACGGAACAGGAGCAGGGCATGATTCAGGTTGCAATCGTGGACGACCACCAGATCGTTCGGACCGGGTTTCGCGAATTGTTGAGCGAGGATTCGGCAATTCGCGTTAGCTTTGAAGCAGCGAATGGCGATGACGCACTTGCGCAATTGCGTACCCACGAGTGCGACGTCCTATTGCTCGATATCTCCTTGCCCGGAAAGAGCGGGGTTGATGTGCTTCGCGCCGTGCGCCAGCGCTATCCGGAACTCAA
>JBAWGM010000506.1:0-2679 GCA_049592895.1 Thiobacillaceae bacterium
GAAAAACGAAACCTGGCGGCGCATCCGGCAAAGGGCACTGGGCGTGCCGGTGGAAGTGTCCTCACAAACCGAAGCCGCATACGGAGCTGCGACGGTGGCGCGTCTGGGGACCGATGTACTGGCAGACTAGATGCAGCAAGGCGAATTACCGCGACATCAAGAGGCTAGACAACAGTCTTTATAACTGTAATCACATACACATTATAAATTTCTGTTCTATGGTAATAACTGCTTCGCTCGGCGGCCTGGTTGACCCGGCTTCGAGCGATATCAAAACCGGTGATGCGTGATTGCTGCCAGGAGAGCGAAGCCAGAACACCGCATTCTGCTCATCGTGGCCAATTCCGCGTGCAGTCGGACGTAGACGTGACCTCAAGGGAGGACATGATGAAAATCTGGAATCGACCGATGGGTAAGCGTGTCAGCAAATGTCCAGCTAGCGAACTGCCCTCATGCGTGGCCGAAATGAGGTGTTCATGACAGAACCACAGCGTGACGGCCTGGATTTTTCAACGATTCACGCTCAGGAGCGCGCGGCGATCAGGGAACCGGACGGAAGTAGCGGCAACGCCGAAAAGCCCTGGACCGGGTTGGCATTTTCGGGTGGCGGCATACGCAGCGCCACCTTCAACCTGGGCATTCTGCAGGCCCTGGCCGAGATGAAACTGCTGCGTCAGTTTGACTATCTATCCTGTGTCTCCGGTGGCGGCTACATAGGCGGCTGGCTGTCTGCATTCATTCATCGATGCGGCGGCAAGGTTGAGGATACGGAGGAACAGCTCAAGACCGGTGGCGAAGAGATTCCGGCCATTCGTTTCCTTCGTAGCTACAGCAATTATCTGACCCCCAAGGCGGGCCTGTTTTCCGCCGACGCGCTGACGGCCATCGCCACCTATCTGCGTAACCTTTATCTTAATCTGACTTTGCTTCTGCTGTATCTCGGCGCGTTGCTATTGTTGCCCCGGCTTCTGGTTTGGCTGGCGCGCTGGCTGACCGGCTGGGAAGGCCCACATGCCCAGGTCGATCCGCGCCTGTTGCCCTTGTTCGGTGGCGGAATAGCCTGTATCGGCGTCGCCATGCTGTTCGTCGGTCTCAACCTGGGAAATCGCGACGGCTTCGAAACGCGACCGCCTTTTTACACGCGTCAGGGTTGGGTGCTGGCGCTGGTGGCCGTGCCCGCCCTGTTGTCAGCCTGGCTGATTGGCTACGGTTTTTATGCCGGCGCGCACCAGCTCAGGGACATCACCCTGTGCGGCTGGGTGCTCTGGGGAATGGCGGTTTATGTACCGCCCTGGTTCGCGGGATGGGGTCTGGGCCGGCTACTGGGTCGCGGCCGCTCCGCCGAGGAGCAGTTCGGGTTGGGCAAGTTGCTGCTGATGGGGCTATTTGCCGTGCTCGCCGGGGCGCTGGGCGGCGCACTGGCGGCGGGTCTTGCCAAACTCTCCGTAATCGTCAAGGGCTTCCAATACAGCGGCGCCTGGATTGCCTCGGCGCTGTCTACGGCCTTGCTGCTCAAATTCTATTCCCTCACCGTCATTGGTCACATCGGACTGATGGGACGCTACTTTTCTCACGACACGCGCGAGTGGTGGTCCCGCCTCGGCGGCTGGCTCCTGATGTTTGCCCTGGTATGGGCGACGGTGTTCGGCATCGTGTTTATCGCGCCTGCTTTCTTCCTGTGGGCACCGAACTGGTTCGTCGGATCGGGCGCTGCCGCCTGGGTCGCGTCTACCGCCGCTGGCGTGCTGCTGGGGAACAGCCCGACGGCACTTGGCAAGAACGGAGAAAAGTTGCGTCTACAAGTCGCAAAGCTCACGCCGTATATATTCGTGCTTGGGCTTTTTGGCTTGTTGTCGCTTGGTTTGCATGAATTGATCTTGCACCTCTCATGCGGCGAATGCGTGGGGCATACCCATCCAGCGGATACCAGCTTTGGGCAAATTGCCGCGCAGCAAGCGGACTACTTCAAAAGGACTCCGATCAGCCTCCTGGCGGCACTGTTTGCCGGAAGCCTGGTACTTGCCACTGCGCTCGCGTGGCGCTTTGATGTCAATCTGTTTTCGATTTATCACTTCTACCGTCAGCGCCTGGTTCGCTGCTATCTGGGGGCGTCGCGTTCCAAGACACGTATCCCGCATCCATTCACCGGCTTCGATCCACGCGACGATTTGAAACTGGCAGACTTCTGCCGGGAAGAGGACGGCCGGATCGTCTGCCAGCGCCCCTACCCCATCCACAATACCGCGATGAATCTGGTCGCCGGAAAGGAACTTGCCTGGCAGCAACGACGCGCCGCCGCCTTCGCTTTTACCCCGCTCTATTGCGGCTACAGCTTCACCCTGCCGGACGAGAAGGGCCGGAGCATCAGCCACTATCGGTCCACGGCCGCCTACATGGGCGGGTTTTGCACGGGCTCTGCCATGGCCATATCGGGTGCAGCCGTATCGCCCAATATGGGGTATCAGAGCTCGCCGGCGCTCACTTTTCTGCTGACGGTGTTCAATGTGCGCCTCGGCCACTGGAGCGGCAATCCTGGCCACCCCAGCGCCTGGGCAGTCCACAGCCCGCCATTCAGCGGCACTTACCTGTTTAAGGAATTGTTCGGGCTGACCGAATACACCTCATCCTTTGTCTACTTGTGAGACGGCGGCCATTTCGAGAACCTGGGCATTTACGAAC
>JBAWGM010000507.1:0-2559 GCA_049592895.1 Thiobacillaceae bacterium
GGCATGCTTCATAGGCCTGCATGTATTGATTCCAGAACTTCCTCTCTTCGACATCGGCAAGACTGAATTTCCAGTTTTTTTCGGGTTCGTCGATGCGATCAAGAAAGCGCCTGCGTTGCTCCTCCTCGGAAAGGTGCAGGAAGAATTTGATGATCCGTGTGCCGTTACGATTAAGATGGTTCTCCAGGTCGACGATGGATCGATATCGATTCTGCCAAATCGTCTTCTCGTCGACCAGCCCATCCGGAAGTCCTTGACCTTGGAGAATCTCCGGATGCACACGAACGATCAGCACTTCTTCATAGTAGGAACGGTTGAAGATGCCGATTCGACCGCGCTCCGGCAGACACTGGGAGGTGCGCCACAGAAAATCGTGCTCCAGTTCCGTCGCACTCGGGTGCTTGAAGCTGAAGACCTGGCAGCCTTGCGGATTGACGCCCGACATAACGTGCTTGATTGCGCCATCTTTGCCTGCCGCGTCCATGGCCTGAAATATCAGCAACAGTGCGTAATGGTTGGATGCGTAGAGAAGTTGCTGCAGCGTGCTTAGCTCGCCCACGTGTTTTCCGAGGAGTTCCTGGTACTGCTCCTTCGACTGATAAACGGGCTTCACTAGCGTCGGCCACTTCTTGAGTTTGACCTTTGCGCCTTCCTGCACCCTGAAATCCTTCGAATTTATCTTCATGTTGGTCCCTTTCGCCAATGCTTGCTGCGTTGTATGCGGCTGCGTATCAATGGAACTGATCTTTCGGAATCTTCCGCTCCGCCCGCTCGCGGTCCTGAATGGATCTACTGGTCCCGGGACGTCGCTGCTCGCTGCGTGCATGCCCCGGCTCGGCGATCCGCACCGTCACATTGACCGCTTACCTGGCCAACAGGGGCACGGCAGTTGGATCGAAAACACGATACGCCAGCAGCTTCACGCGATCATTCACGAAGAACCAAGACAGCGCATAGCCCCAGACGAACAGCGCCCAGCCCCACCCGAGCGGCATCATGAACACCCCATAAACCGCGATCAGCAGCGCCGCTATCTGCGCGCCGAGCACGGCTCCCCATAGCATCCGCGCGGGACGGATGGACCAGAACGGGCCGCGCGTGCGCGTGATAAAGATCGTCAGTTGTCCCGCAACGGACAGCTTCAAGTACATCAGCGTCTGGATGTGGGCGCGATCAAGATGAAAGACGCGCTCACCGAGATAAAACAGTCCGAACGATGCGACAACGCCTGTCACCCCCAGGACCGTTGCCGTCCCCAATACCATGCGCATGTTCCAGGCCTCGGGCTTGTCATCGAAATGAACGTTGTCGTAGGCAATGGAAAGGATCGCCCCGTCATTGAGCAAGGCCAGAAGCACGATCATCACTGCGGTGACCGGATAGAAATTGAATATCAGGATGGACAGTGTCATGAAAAACAACACCCGCAGCGTCTCGGCGATGCGATAGATCGCGTAGCTGTTCATGCGCTGGAAGATCTTCCGGCTTTCCTTGATCGCGTCGATGATCACGGACAGGCCGGGCGTCATCAGCACGATGGATGCCGCTGCGCGCGCCGCGTCGGTCGCCCCCGAAACGGCAATGCCGCAGTCTGCCTTCTTCAGCGCGGGGGCATCGTTCACCCCGTCGCCTGTCATGCCGACGATATGGCCGCGCTGCTGCAGGACATCCACGATGTGAAACTTGTGCTCGGGGAACACCTGCGCGAAGCCGTCGGCTTGCTCGATTGACTGCGCCAACTGTGCCGTCTCGTGCTGCCTGGCATCGCCGAATCCGCTGGCATCGAGGATGTTCGTGCCCAGCCCCAATTTCACGGCGGTTTCACGGGCGATGGCAATTGCATCGCCCGTTACCATCTTGACGTTTACGCCCATCTGGCGCGCAGTTGCGATGGTGGCTTTGGCCTGCTCGCGGGGCGGGTCGAACAGGGGCAGGACGCCGACGAACTGCCATTGTCCATCGCCCTCGGCCCGCGCCACGCCCAAGGAGCGAAAGCCGCGCGCGGCAAATTCGTTGACGGCTTTATCAACGGCAGAAATCACGTCATCGGCATTGGCGGATAATTCCAGAATCACCTGCGGCGCGCCCTTGGTGACCTTGAACGCTTTCCCGTCGGGGCCTTTGATGGTTGCCTCGGTGCGCTTGTGCACCGGATCGAACGGCTGGAAGTGAACCACGTGGTAACCTTTCAAGGCCTGCTCGTTCTTCAGACCACCGAGCACGGCGAGGTCGATGCTGTCGTTGTTGTCGGCACGCGATGCCAGCGCGGCATCAAGGATTACCTGATCGGCGGAAATGCCGTTAACACTGAACGCATCGCCCAGCGTCAGCTTGTTCTGGGTCAGTGTGCCGGTCTTGTCCGAGCACAGCACGTCCACACCCGCCAGTTCCTCGATGGCCGCCAGGCGAGTCACGATCGCCTCTTTTCTGGCCAGCAAGCGCGCGCCCACTGCCATGGTCACGGACAGCACGGTCGGCATCGCAACGGGACTTGAGGCCACGGTCAACACCAGGGCGAACTGCAAGGTGGTGAGAATGGGGTCACCGCGGAACAGCGCA
>JBAWGM010000508.1:0-3275 GCA_049592895.1 Thiobacillaceae bacterium
AACCTTGGGGACACCCCCAACCCGGCTTTAGGGTTGTTCGGCCGAAGCAGCCGGATATTTGCGCCGAGCTTGGTCTAGGGGTTGCGTTTAGGCCCGGAATCGGTCTTTGGCAGTACGGAGCGCGGCAAAAATATCAACTTCATTCAAAGGCTTAGCACCAGTTAGGGTCTCCGCGGACTGAGCCAGGGAAGCTTCATGACAGCGCAGAAAGGGGTTGGTGGCTTTTTCCAGTCCCATGGTGGAGGGCAGGGTAGGCAGGCCCCGCTCCCGTTTATCGCGGTCGGCTTGTTGTCTCAGCAACAGCGCCGGGTTGCCCCGGTCGACGGTAATGGCAAAAAGGATATTGCTTAAGGTGTATTCATGTGCGCAACAGAGCAGCGTATCGTCGGGAAGCTGGGCCAGCCGAGAGAGAGATCGGTGCATTTGTCCGGGGCTTCCTTCAAAGAGGCGGCCGCAGCCGCAGCCGAACAGGGTGTCCCCGCAGAACAGATATCCCGCGCCATAATAAGCAATATGGCCTAAGGTGTGTCCGGGGGTGCAGATGATCTGGAGACTCAGTCCCAATTCGGGGAAGCTGATCTGGTCATTTTCTCCAAGGGGATGGGTCAGGCCGGGGATCGGCTCGGTTGCGGGTCCATAGATAGAGCAGCCATAGCGCTGGTAAAGGGCGAGGTTGCCGCCCACATGGTCGGCGTGGTGGTGGGTATTGAGGATGGCCAACAGTTTAAGGCCCAGTTGGTCGATTGCCTGGATAACCGGCTGGTGATCGCCCGGATCGACTACCAGGGCAAGATGCTGGTTGTGGATCAGCCAGATGTAATTGTCGGCAAATGCCGGCAGGGCCAAAACATATAACATGAGTAGTGAAGGTCGGGGTCTCGAACTATGGTATCCAAATTTGACGGTCAATGGTTTGACAGCGCGCTGGGCACTTACCTGCTAAGCCGGGAACTGGTTTATTTTGACCGCGCGGTGGCCGACGTATTCGGCTTCAATGCGGTTCAGGTGGGTTTGCCGGCGGTGACCTTCTTGCGCAACAGCCGCATCCCACAACGGGTAAGGTGCGGCCTGGACGGGGAGGCTCAGATTCATGCCGACCCCATGTTCCTGCCCTTTGAAGCGCAGTCCATCGATCTGGTCCTCCTGCCGCACGTACTGGAGTTCAGCGACAATCCGCACCAGGTCCTGCGCGAGGTGGAACGGATACTGCGCCCGGAAGGCAGGATGATGATTTCCGGCTTCAATCCCAGAAGCCTGTGGGGCATTGTGCGCGCGCTGAAGGCTGGTGATGGGCGCTTTCCCTGGAACGGCAACTTTCTCAATCTCTCCCGGGTCAAGGACTGGCTTGAGTTGCTGGGTTTCGAGTTCGCGGCGGGCAGTATGTGTTGTTATCGTCCTCCTATCAACCGCGACTCTTGGCTGCGGCGTTTTCGCTTTATGGAGCCAGCCGGGGATCGCTGGTGGGCGATGGGGGGTGGGGTTTATTTCATCCAGGCCGTCAAGCGAGTGCACGGCATGCGGCTGTTGACCCCATCCTGGAAAGAACGGGTAAATGCCGCGCAGGCTTTGGCGCCGGCGGCAAGAAAGATCGTTAATCTGAAACAATATCGGGTACGTCGTGGCAAGCCGCTGTGAAATCGTCGAGGCTTATACGGATGGCGCTTGCAAGGGGAACCCGGGGCCGGGGGGCTGGGGCGCCTTGCTGGTCTGCGGGGAGCATCGGAAGGAGTTGTTCGGGGGGGAACCACATACCACCAATAACCGTATGGAACTCAAGGCCGTCATCGAGGCATTGAATGCGCTGAAGCGGTCTGCGCAGGTCAGGCTGCATACGGATTCCCAATATGTGCACAACGGAATCAGCCTGTGGCTGCCCGGCTGGAAGCGCAAGGGATGGAAAACCGCCGCAGGCAAGCCGGTGAAAAACCAGGACTTGTGGCAGGCTCTGGAACAGGCCGCCCAAGCGCACATGGTCGAATGGATCTGGGTTAAAGGCCACGCCGGCCATCCGGGCAACGAGCGTGCAGACGAACTGGCGAATGCCGGTATTGGCTCGGCACGATAAGGGACAGACGCTGCGTCTTGCGGCAAGAAGAACATGCGACAAGTCATTCTGGATACTGAAACCACCGGGCTGGAACCCAGGCTGGGTCATCGGATCATCGAACTGGCCGGGATGGAGCTCGTCAATCGCCGGCTCACCGGGAATCATTTTCATCGCTACCTCAACCCGGATCGGCAGATTGATGAAGGGGCCTTGCAGGTTCATGGCATTACCTCGGATTTCCTGCAGGACAAACCTCGTTTTGCCGACATTGTCGGCGAGTTTCTTGAGTATGTCAGTGGCTCGGAACTGGTGATCCACAATGCGCCCTTTGATACCGGGTTCCTGAACACGGAGCTTGAAAGATTGGCCTTGCCGGCGATAGAGCAGCACTGCAAACGGGTGGTCGACACCTTGTCTATGGCGAGGGAAATGCACCCGGGCCAACGCAATAACCTGGACGCCCTGTGCAAGCGCTATGGGGTGGACAATTCGAACCGGACCCTGCACGGCGCTTTGCTGGACTGCGAGTTATTGGCTGCCGTTTATCTGGGCATGACCCGGGGCCAGGAAAGTCTGATGATGAGCATGACGGATGCCGAGTCTGCCCAGTCTGCAGCCCTCTCCGGCCGCTTGCGGCCTCGCCCTGTTTGCGCTGTGGTGCCTGCTGAGGAACTGACCCAGCATGACGCCTTGCTGGACGCGATCAACCATGAGTCTAAGGGGGCTTGCCTTTGGCTGGCGGGCGATAGCGCCGCGAACTAGGCCATTGCGAACGTTAATGGGGTATCTTGCCAAGGCCCTGTTGACGTTTTGCTTGTCGCTCATCGTTGCCTTCCGTGCGTTCGGCGCCACAGTCGCCGTCGTCTTGAGTGACGATTCTGTGCCCTACCAGGAAGTTCTGAGTGCCATTCAGTCGCGGCTGGGATCTGAATATGCGCTGGTTCGCCAGTTGCCCGACCAGTTTGCGTCAACCGAAACGCTTTCTGCAGCCAAGCTCATTATTACCGTAGGGGTTAAGGCCGCGGAGGCGGTTGTGAAAAAATCCTCCAAAACCCCCGTCATTGCAGCCTTGGTACCGCGCGACTGGTATCTCCATAATGGACAGAGTCGGCTGACGGTAGATCAGCGGCCGGCCATGGCGGTGTTTCTTGATCAGCCCTTCTCCAGGCAGTTGCGCCTGGTGCGGGAAGCCTTGCCTGAAGTGTCGAAGCTCGGCGTGGTATTGAGC
>JBAWGM010000509.1:0-4388 GCA_049592895.1 Thiobacillaceae bacterium
GGCAACGGGTAAGGGGGTAGCCAGATGTCTTCCCAGGCCGTCTGCGCCGAGACACGAAGACGCTCGGGCAGGGAGAGCTTGCGCTGAAAACTGACACGCAGAACTTTGCCGTGCTGGCAGGCACTGCGAATAATCTCGTCGCTGGTTGCGAGTTCGTCCACCAGGCCCAACTCCAGTGCTTTGCTGCCCAGCCAAGCCTCGCCGGTCGCAACTTTCTCCATGTCGAGTTGCGCGCGGCGACCTTGCACGAATGTGCGGAAGAGGACATGGATTTCCTCCAGTTCTTCGCGCAGTTTGGCCCGGCCCTCGTCGGTATTTTCGCCGAACAGGGTCACGGTGCGCTTGAACTTGCCGGCGGTAAACTGTTCCCAATCTATGTTTCTGGCCTGCAGCCAGCGGTGAAAGTTGGGTAGTTGCGCGACCACGCCGATAGAGCCAATCAGCGCGAACGGCGAGGCGACGATCTTGTCGGCGACGGCTGCCATGAGATACCCGCCACTGGCGGCCACTGTATCCACCATCACGGTGAGCGGCAACTGCGCGCCGCGCAGCCGCAGCAGTTGGGCAGCGGCGAGCCCGTAGCGGCTCACTACGCCGCCACCGCTTTCCAGGCGCAGAAGCACGGCATCGCCCGCTTTGGCAACCTCCAGGATGGCGCTTATTTCTTCTCGCAGGGCGGCAAACGCGGAGGCGCGGATATCGCCCTTGAAGTCCAGCAAGTAAGTGCAGGGGACTTCCGTCGCCACATTTTTCTCGGCCTTGCGTGTCAGCTTGCGCTTTTTCTGCAACGCCTTGCGCGCTTTATTGGAAAGGCGTAGGGCCTGAATACTATCGCCACCTGCTTCCAGTTCGCGGTTGACATCGGTCACATGGATTTGCCCGGCATCTTTGCTCTTGCGGCGGAATATCAGCCGAAGACTGACGCCAGCCGCAACGATGGCCACCACAAGGGTGGCGATCTTGGCGAGGAAGAGCGCATATGGCGCAAGAAAACCGTTCATTGGGAAATGGTACACCAAGACCCTATGCCAAGACTTTGGATGAGGCATGAGGAGGGGCCGTTAATCCGCAGGTCGCTGTTTGAGCCAAAGTCAGCGGGCCAGCATGGTACAAGTCCGGGCACTCCGTTCAGGGTGGCCCTTTTCGAACGATGCCAATGTCCTCCCAGCAAGACTTGAGCCGGTCTGCCGCTAAGCGTTCCAAGTACGATCTCCAACCCAACCAACCCCGGTCTGCCACTCCACAAGATCTCGACAACAGCCCCCCTGGATTGCTGGCGCTATGCGGCTCGGATGCGCGATCACAAGCCGGTTTGCCTGATATGCTTGCCACGCCCTTCAAGTCGATTCTGCTTGCGGATAGGCATTTCTTTTCTGGGGAGGCGGGAAATGAAAAAACGAATTGTCGCAGCCATAATTGCGGCGAGCTGCAGTCTTGCGCAGGCGTCGGACTACATCACCATCGGCGGTTTCAGCTTTCATTCCGAGCGCCGGCGAACCAATGGAAAGGACTGGAACGAGTTCAATCCTGGCCTTGGATTTGAGCGGGACCTGTCAGAACGGTGGATATTTTCTGCCGGCGTGTACCGAAACAGCTTTGCCAGAACGACAGTCTTTGCTGGCGCACGGTGGGAACCTCTGACGCTGGGGCCGGCCAAGTTCGGCGTCATGGCTGCGTTGGCGAGCGGCTACCGGTCGCCCGTGGTCGGCGCCTTGACGGCCGACGTCAGGTTTTCCGATCGGTTTAGTGCGACGCTGCTCGGGGGACCCAATCCCGGTGGGAAAGGCGAAGTCCTCGGGATCTACGCACGCATCACGCCCGGTCAGTGAAGGCCGCAGCCCACGGCTGTTTGAACACGCGTCGGCTCTGACAGACATGACGCGCCAGCGGACAGACCAGGCCCCACCCCCCGGCCTGTCTTTTCCTCACACGGTCGAAACGGAGGCCGAACATAGTATCGTGGACCCTAACCAGACGAGCATCCCGTCGCCGATGCTTTGGGTAGACTCTCCCCTGTTACGGTGCCGCAGCGCGCCGCACCCGCCATCAAACCGATATTGCGTCACGTCTTCTGGGAGCCGCCGCATGGAAGAGAGATTCAGCAGCCTGGCGCATGCGGTGCGTTGGCCGGTCCTGGGCAAGTATCTGGGGCAACTGCTGCTTGCCTTAGGTGTGCTGATCCTGCCGCCGATAGCCGTGGCACTACTGGCCGGCGAATTCACGCCGGTACCGCGCTATCTTTTGGCCGGCGCCATGCTGTGCGCGCTGGGCTGGCCACTTTCGCGCCTGCAGGCGCCGGACCGGCTGCAGGGCAACGAGGCGATGGTGATCGTGACCCTGGCCTTTGTGCTCGACCCGCTGGTGATGGCCTATCCGTTGACCTCGTCCGGCCTGTCCTATACCGACGCCCTGTTCGAGGCGGTGTCCGGCATCACCACCACCGGCCTGACCATGCTGAACGCCGTTCATGACAAGTCGCATCTGTTCCTGTTTACCCGCGCCTGGATGCAATGGTACGGCGGCCTCGGCTTCGTCGTACTCGCGGTCGCCCTGTTGGCGCAACAGGGTCTGGCCGGGCGCAAGCTGGTTGAGACGTCCGGCGCGGAGATTCTGGTCTCGACCAGCCGTGTCCATGCCCGTGGCATGCTGGGGGTCTACCTCCTGCTCACCACGCTGGCCTTCCTGATGATCTGGGCAGCGGGCCTGGCCCCGTTTGCCGCGCTCGCGCACGCGCTGGCAGCGGTTTCCACCGGCGGCTTTTCCCCTTTCGATCAAAGCCTCGGCGGTGATCTCCCCGCTTTCGTTCCGTGGGCCGTTGAGTTCGCCTCTTTTCTTGGCGCGGTGTCGTTTACCGTCTATTACGCCGCCCTGCGCGGCAAGCCTGGGGCATTGTGGGAGGACGTCGAACTGCGCACCCTGGTGCTGCTGTGTGCGCTGTGGTCGGCGATACTCGTGGTCTGGTTCGCCGCGCATGGAATGGGATTGGCACAGGCATTGCACCACGGCATCCTGCTCGCGGTGTCGGCACAAAGCACGACCGGCTTTTCCACGCTGGATCCCGCAAGCCTGGCCGACCTGCCCAAGGGAGTGCTGATTCTTGCCATGCTGATCGGCGGCAGCGTCGGCTCGACCGCGGGCGGCACCAAGATCCTGCGCTTTCTGCTGCTGCTCCGTCTTCTGCAGCTCTTCCTGCGCCGCGCCTCGGTCACTGAGCACGCGGTGGTGGACATACGGCTGGGCGGAAGGATGATCGGCGACGCCGAATTCGCCCGCGCCCTGCTGATGGCTGCGCTGTTCTGGGCCGTGATCCTGGTGTCCTGGCTCATCTTCCTGGCTTATGGCTATCCCCCGCTGAACGCGCTGTTCGAAGTGGTATCCGCCACAGCCACGGTCGGCTTGTCGACCGGTGTTACGTCGACCCTCCTGCCGACGCCGCTCAAGCTGCTGCTGTGCCTGGACATGCTGGCGGGCCGCCTGGAGATCATGGCGCTTCTGATAAGCTTCTATCCGCCGACCTGGTTCGGCAGGCGTTAGGAGGACTTCATGAGAATGGTATTCATCGGCGCCAATGCCGTCGCGGTCCACACCGCCCAAATCCTGCTCAAGCGCGGCCACGAGGTCATCATCGTCGAGCATGACAAGGAGCGCATCGACGCGCTGAGCGAGGAGCTCGACTGCGGCTTCGTGCACGGTGACGGCGGCACCCCCGACATACTGCGCGAGACCGATCCGCACAAGACCGACTTCCTGCTCTGCCTCACCGGCAACGACCAGACCAACATCATCGCCAGCCTCGTGGGCCGCTCGCTGGGATTCAAGCGGGTGGTGACGCAGATCGCCAATCAGCAGTACGAACACATCTGCATCGAGCTGGGACTCAATGACACCATCGTGCCGGCGCGCACCATCGCCCGCTATCTCGCCGACATGTCGGCCGGCCACGACATGCTGGAGGTCTCGGCCATGATCAAGGGCGAAGCCCGGGTGTTCTTCTTTGTCGTGACGGACAAGGACGCCGTCGCCGTCGCAGACCTCGACCTGCCTGCCGAAACGCGGATCATCTGTTGCTACCGCGATGACAAGTTCACGCTTCCCCATCCGGAAGACAAGCTGCGCGCAGGGGACGAGGTTGCGCTCATCACCCACAGCCGCAATCTGCCCGCGCTGGAAGCGCGCTGGGGCAGCCGCAATCAGGGCTCGAAACAGCCGCCCTAGCTGCTCGCACAGTCCGTTTCCACGGTTTCATTTCTGGCACGGCAGCATCGCCCGCTGCAGAGCATGCGTGCAAGGGCGCGGGTACGGGTATGAGGCGTGCGGCGAGACCCGGTTCGACAGAATTGCGCCGAGCCGCGCGCGTCGCCAACAGGCACGGCTGGCGCTGCGCCGTT
>JBAWGM010000510.1:0-2138 GCA_049592895.1 Thiobacillaceae bacterium
CTGCAGGCCGAGGTGGACATTGCCGCAATCCCGAAAACCTATGCGCTGCTTGCGCCGCTGGGCGACGACTTGCGCTTTGTCCTGATTACCTCCGTCGCCCGCATGAGGCAGGCGGATCAGGATAGCGTCAAGGTCAGCCCCAGCACCTGGCAGAAATGCGAGCGCTGCTGGCATTACCGGGGAGACGTGGGCATTCACCCGGAACACCCCTCCTTGTGCGGCCGTTGTCACAGCAATCTGTTCGGCGCGGGGGAGCAGCGCGTCCATGCTTAAGTGGTTGTGGATTTCGGCCCTGGTCATCGCTGTGGACCAGATCACCAAGTGGGCGGTTTTTGTCGGCATGGAATATCCCTCGACGATACCGGTGCTGCCTTTCTTCAGCCTTGTGCATGTGCACAATAACGGCGCCGCATTCAGCATCCTGGCCGACGCCGCAGGCTGGCAGCGCTATCTGTTTCTCGCCATCGGCCTCGGTGCGAGCGCATTCATGCTCTACCTGCTCGAACGGCATCGCGACGAAAATCTCATGGCGATCAGCGTGGCCCTTATTCTGGGCGGCGCACTGGGCAATATCATCGACCGGCTGTGGCACGGATTCGTGGTCGACTTCTTCTATTTCCACTACCAGTCGTTTACCTTTCCTGCATTCAATGTCGCCGACTCGGCCATCTCCGTGGGGGCGGCGCTGCTGATCTGGGACGCCCTGCTGAACAAGCGAAGACATGGGTAGCAATGCCGAAGTCGCCTGGGGCGACACCGTCACCCTGCGCTACGCCATCCGCCTGCGCAACGGCACCGAGATCATTTCCAATTTCGACGAGCCGGAACCCGATCGCCTTACCCTGGGGGACGGCACCCTGATCCAGACCCTGGAGCAATGGCTGGTCGGCCTCAAGCCCGGAGAGCGCCACGTGTTTCTGCTCGATCCCTGGCAAGCCTTTGGCAGCCGCAACGAAGAACTGATTCAGACCATTGCCGCAGAAGACGTTCCGCCAGGTCTGGATTTCAGCCCCGACCAGTTGGTGGAGTTTTCCCTGCCCAACGGCCAGACGCTGCCCGGCCGCATTCTTGAGTCGGGCCCGACGGGCGTGCGGGTCGATTTCAATCATCCGCTGACGGATTGTCCGATAGAATTTGAAGTGGAAGTTATCGATATCCTCCCTCATTCTGGGAGAAAATAAGAAATCTCGGATACAAGGAACGATCATGGAATTGACTGCCGTTCTCACCCACGCCGAAGAAGGCGGCTTTATTGCCTTCAATCCCGAAACCGGGACGACTACGCAAGGTGAAACCATCGAGGAGGCAATCGACAATTTGCGTCAGGCCACGATACTGTATCTCGAAGAATTTCCGATTCAGATTCCTGGCCACCCGTTAGTTACCACTTTCAGTATTCCTGCGCATGCCTAAATTGCCCCATTTGTCTGGAGCAGAGGTCATCAAGATACTTGCACGCATGGGATTTCTAGTTGTTCGGCAAAGCGGCAGCCACATCATCCTGCGCAAGGGCAATACAGGCTGCGTCGTTCCCAACCACAAGGAACTAAAAACAGGAACGTTGGCGGGGATACTCCGCCAGGCAGGTGTGTCGGTCGAGGATTTTCTCGATACGATGAACAAGTGAGTCGCGGCCATCCAATGCCATACGCTATCCTCCTTGCCAATCCCCGCGGCTTCTGCGCCGGCGTCGATCGGGCCATTGCCATTGTCGAGCGTGCCCTGGAAAAATTCGGCGCACCCATTTATGTGCGGCATGAAGTGGTGCACAACGCTTACGTGGTCAACGACCTGAAAAGCAAGGGCGCCGTGTTTGTCGAGGAACTGGATGACGTGCCGGCCGGCGCCACCGTCATTTTCAGCGCCCATGGTGTCTCCCAGGCAGTCCGCGCCGAGGCTGAGCGGCGTGGACTGAAGGTGTTTGATGCCACCTGTCCGCTGGTCACCAAGGTCCATGTCGAAGTGGCCAGGATGCGCGACAAAGGCCTGGAAATCATCATGATCGGCCACAAGGGTCACCCCGAAGTGGAAGGCACCATGGGCCAGGCTCAGGGCGGCATGTATCTGGTGGAAACGCCGCAGGACGCGGCCGCGCTGCAAGTCAAGGATCCCGACAGGCTGGCCTATGTGACCCAGAC
>JBAWGM010000511.1:0-2036 GCA_049592895.1 Thiobacillaceae bacterium
GGGTGTTCCACGCTGTATTGATCTATGAATGCGAGCATTTTCTGCTTGCTGACCAGGCCGGGGATATACATGACCAACTCTCCGCTCGGGTCATACAGGTAGGAGGTGGGATAGAAATCGACCGGGCCGACTTGAAAGGCGGGGCTCCTGGCATCCTGGCGGTTGCCGCCCATCACCTGGGGATAACGCATGCTGTAGCGGTCGATGTAGGAGTACACGGATCTTTCATCGCCGCCGTAGTCCATGGCCATGCCGATCACGACGAAGTCCTTGCGCGCATCCAGATCGTTGAGGATGGGAAATTCCATCCAGCAGCGCGGGCACCATGGCGCCCAGAAATTGATCAGCACCCATTTGCCGTGGAAATCCGACAGGCGAAGGGTCTTGCCCTTGGTGTCGACAAAGCTGAAATTGATCGCCTTGGCGGCGAGCGCACTCTGGCTAAGCCCCATTGCCAGAAGAACCATCAAGGTAACGAATAATCTCTTCAACCTGCGACCTCTTCCATTTACGTCACCAAACCCGACCATGTCGGGCTTAAGAAGCAACGCTGTCACGTTTGATTATCGGCAAAAAAATGGCAGCCTGCAGTTTTCTTTATGCACCGCGCAGCATCATGGCGTATTGCACCTTCATGGTAATCGCCGACCCGGCTATGATGCTGGCCAATACCAGGAAGGACATGATCGACAGAGTCGAAACCCCCGTCACCCCCTGGCCGATTGTGCACCCCAGGGCGGTTACCCCGCCAAATCCCATGAACACTGCGCCTATGATGTGTCTGACCATGTCCTGGGGGGAATTGAACGATTCCCAGCGGAAGGTATGGTGGGTTACGGCGTAGAGGAAGGACCCGGCAAGCACGCCGAATACGGAGCCCACGCCAAAAGTGATGATGGTCGCCGAGTCCGTCCAGTAGGCCCATAGATCCATGGTGAAGCCCAGCGGGGCGACGAAGGTCATCGATTCAGACAAGTGGGAATTGGTGCCGCGGTAGACCATTTCCAGGGTATCCGGATCTTCGCCGAAGCCGATCTTGGAAGTGACGTACCAGCCCCCCACCACCACCAGCCCGACCACAATGCCGCTTAAAATGCCATCGGCATGCTTGCGGAAATCCTTGTTTGCAAATATGAACGCGAGCATGACGACCGCAATGGCCAGTGCCAGCCCCAGGGCCGTGCCCTTGTCGGCCAGGTGCAGCAGGGCAGGCAGGGTTTGAATGTGGTCCAGTTGCACGGTGACCGGCGGGGCTTGAAGATAATTGAGGCGGAACCAGCCAAACAGTCCTCTTATTGTGACCAGAGCTGAATAGCCCAGGAACAGGAACACGACAACCGACTTCAGGTTGCCCGCCCCGAGGCGAACCAGGGTGCGCTGGGCGCATCCTCCCGCCAGGGTCATGCCGACGCCGAAGATGAGCCCGCCCACGAGAGCTGCCAGCCAATAGAAATTGGCCGTCGTGTAGATGCTTTTGGTGATGTCGAGCCAGCCCACGTAAACCAGCAAATTGGTGCCGATTATGGCCACCGCGATGGCCAGCATCCAGGCGCGCATGCGATTCCAGTCACCGATATTGACGACATCGGACACCGCCCCCATGGTGCAAAAATGGGTCTTGTTACCCACATAGCCAAAAATCGTGGCCAGAATAAACCCGCCGATGGCAACTAGCCGCTCGACGGGTATCATGTGCAACCAATTCATCAAAACCTACTCCACGAATTTATTCGTAATCAATTTGCCACAGAAGCCACGGGGCAGCAAGCAAACTTTCATATATTTTTGTCGTTAAATCATATCCCTAGGCACGAGTCCGGGAATAGGCGTCGCGCATCGTTGCGGCGGCGCCAACTGGCGCGGCGTTTGGGCGTTGGGTCACTCTTTGCGATAGTGGGTCGGATCTACAACACCTGCGGCGGCAAACCCGTCCCGGCGCAGGCGACAGGACTCGCAGCGGCCGCAGGCTCGCCCGGCTGCATCGGCCTGATAGCAGGATACGGTCAGGCCATAATCGACCCCCAGACCTATCCCCC
>JBAWGM010000512.1:0-1813 GCA_049592895.1 Thiobacillaceae bacterium
TGTTATAGAGAGTGAAATTAAGCACGAAAACATGATCCATATAGGCGCGGCCCAGATAGAGGCCAGGACGGATCATGCGGATTTCGTCACGCACCCTGAGCCCGCGGCGGCCCGCGAGAAAGTCAGGGTTTTCGCGGTAACCGGGAAGGTCATCGGTGAAGGCATAGTCGATGATGATGGATTCACGCCGCGAGTCGATCAGGCTTTGGCCGCAATAGAGCTTGGCCGGAAACAGCAGCCAGGCGTCTTTGCCATCGACGCTGATCTTGGGAATGTCGCCGGGGCCGATGATGGGTCGCAGCACCGCCAGGTCCTGAATGCGGTTGCGCAAAATCCGGTCCTTGCGGTAGAAGACCTTGCCCTTCCACAACTGCTCCGCCATCGTCTCCAGTAACTTGCCCTTGACGTTCACGGCCAGTCCCTTGAGCCCGCCGACGATTTCCGCGGCGCGGATCTTGCCGGAACTGCCGCGCGGGAAAATTACCTGGCCATCAAACGGCCCATCGGGTATGGGGCCGGCGGTAAGGCGCGCGTAAATCTGGTCGAGTTGTTCCTGATTCAGGGTGGCGAGGTACTCCGGCGTGACCTTGTCCAGTTGCGCCAACGCGATGGGGTAGTGGTATTCGACTTGGGCAAACTCCGGCTTGTCTGCGTAGTTCTCCCCATACGGCGCGAAGGCAATGTCGGGCTTGGCCTGGAACATCGCCTTGATCCGGTCGCAGCCAGCCAGCATCGCGAAGAGCGACAATGAGGCAATCAGCAGTGCGGTGCGCATTTTCATTGTTGACTCCTTCACAAGGTCGCGAGGAAGGCGATCAAGGCCTTTTTGTCGGCCTCCGGCAAATCCTCGCCGAAGCGATGGCCCTCGTTCTCGATCTCATCGGTGCATGAGCTGTAAACCTGCCATAGGCTGGGAGTACGAGTGCGAGCTTCCTTCACCACGTCAACCAGGCTGCCGGGATCGACCACGATGGCGGTGCCGATGCGCTGCATTTCGGCGGCGACCTTCTTCGCCTCATCGGCGGGCAGACGCTTGGCTAGCCTGGCCTCCAGTTCCGCTGGCCGCAGCTTGGCGGTGAGCAGATCGACAATGAAGGCCTTGTGCTGGAAGTCGCCCACATCGGCGGCATTGCCACCGGCCGGCACCCGCACCGTAAAGCCGATCAGCTTCTTCTCTTGGGTGCCGTCGAAGATCCTGGGTCCGATGTCGAGCACGATGTCCTCGTCAAGCTTGGTGTCCTTGGGCACTCGCTGTGCCGGATGCAGCAGGTCCTGCATCGAAGCCACGTAGAGCTTGAAGCGGCCGTCCACGCTGGGATCATATTTCCAGCACACCGGCTGTTTGTCCTTGGGCAGCGCCGGCAGCCCGGCCTGACTAGCATCAACATAGCTTGCGCGGTAGAACTCGTAAGGATTGGATTTGTCGCCGCTCCACCCACACAGTTCGGGCCCGACTGAATTATTGTGCAGGAAGGGTGCATGCGCCCAGAGATTGAGCAGAGAGATGTTGCGGTAATACCCGCGTCCGCCATCATGCGGCTCCAGGATGCCATCAACGACCGGACGCGCATGATAGTTCTCGTCGGCAAATTCGCCAAAGATATGGCCGCGCATGTGGTTGGAATGCAGCGCCCGACAGCGGTTCGTGCCGACCTCGGTCACCGGGATGGGGACGTCATTGCCCAGCCAGTCCGCGCGCAAGCCGGTCTTGGGATCAATGGCGTGAAAATCGACGGCCTCGAAGGGCGGCTTGCCGCTCGAATGGCAGCGCGCGCAGTTTTCGGCGAACACCTTCTGGCCGCGGCTGACAGCG
>JBAWGM010000513.1:0-4997 GCA_049592895.1 Thiobacillaceae bacterium
GCGCCCATCATTACCCTAAATCCAAATTGCCTTTTCATGATTTCTCCCTTAAGGTTGAATGCGACCAGATCCGCTTGGATCTGATCGACTGATTCCCACAACAGCGAGGGGGCTGCCTGCCGGATACACCTGTTTCCGACAGATCGGATTCGAACCCGATTAACGGTAGTCTAGGGAAGAGCATCCCACCGCTGACTCACGGATCCCCTATTTGGGAAGGGGGGTCGGAGAGTCACTACCCGCGTGCGAGGGCAGCGAGGGCCTCTGTCTGTGGGCTGGGTGCAACACCAAGGATGATGGATAGAAGTTCCCGGCAGCGGCGGTAGGTTTCCAGAGCCTGGGCAGGCTCGCGCTGTTCGAGATGGCAATGCATCAGGCGCTGGTAGATTTCCTCCGCCAGGTGTTCCCGTTCCAAGGCGTGGCGGTAGACGTCGGCGGCCTGGTTCCATCGGCCGAGCCGCTCCAAGGCGGCACCATGCGCGGCGACCAGGCGCAGATAGCGGCTCCGCAGCCTGTCCCTCCGCCCCAGCAGCCAGCCAAACTCGTCGTCACCGGCGAGGAAATGACCTGTATAGAGATCCACGGCCCGTTGCACCAAGTCCAGTTCCGCATCCGGTTTGGGGGTCTCGAAGTCGCCGGCGAGACGCTCGAACGCATTGGCATCCACCCAGATCAGTTTGTCGTTGAGGCTGATCTTGCCTTCCTGGACCAGGATGGCCCTGTCGTCACCCAGCAGCTTGCGCAATCGCGACACGGCCATCTCCAGCGCGTGCCGGGAGGCGCCTTGGGCGCTGTCCTCCCACAAGGCTTCGGCCAGAGTGCTGACCGTCACGCCACGGCTGCCCAAGGCGATGAGCGCTTTGAGCAATTCGAGTGGCTTCTTCTGGGCCTTGCGGGAGAAGCTAATAGGGACGTCGTCCCGGTGAACCGCGAAGCGGCCCAAGGTATAGACGCGGACGGGCCAGGGCCAGTTCTCGATGGCTGGCGAATCGGGCAGCAGGTTGCGCCTGCGGATAAGGCGGCGCACGTAATCCACCTCAATGCCCGCCTCCAAAGCGCGCCGGCACAGCGGCGCCAGCATCTGCGGCAGCCAAAAGGGGAAGATGCCCATGGCGTTCAAGCGTCTGCCGACAGCCAGCGCCCGGCGCAGTGCGGCCAGCCCCGGCTCCTCCTCATTCTGGCTGAACCAGGAATAGGCCTCCACCAGATCCGCCTGGAATTCCGTCATCGGACTGGGAAAACGCTGCGCGAATTCCCTCGGCCGGATCAGATGATCGCGGGCCGCCCCGGCCTGTCCATCGAGCGCCAAGGCCTGGGCGTGTAGCAGTTCCGCGAAAGCATCTATCGAAGCGCCGGAACCGCTCGCCTTCACCCTTACCAATAAACCTTCGATTGACTTTACGGCGGCGGCGGGGTCGCCCAACATGAGCAGGATGCCGGCACGCATGTATAGCGTCTGCTGGACATCCAGCGCCCAAGCAGGGTCGATCAATTGCTCCCTCTTGATCAAAAACGCTTCGGCCATGGTCAGGTCACCCACGATGGTGGCGGAAAAGCACTCGCTGCCCTGAACAATGGAATCCGCCAGGTGGATGCCGGTGTGAGCCGCCACATCCAGCCCCCTTGCCACCCAGTCGCGCGCGCCCTGCATGTTGAGAGCGGCGCCCTCAATTTGCGCTCGAGCGCCAACATAGAGCATGTAGGACAAGGGAAAGGCGTCGACTTGGTAGGACGGGAAACTCACATGGGAAAATAGGTTTCGGGTCTGTTCGATACCCTCCCCCCGCCAGACCGTGCTCATCACCACCATCCATGCCAGGGGACCAATGCATTGCGGTGAGGGTGGATCCAGGAGCAGGGCTTCCGCTCTTGCCACTCCGTGGCGGAGTAGGGGCGTGTAAGGGGCCGCCATAAGTAGGGTCATCCCTGTGCTCAGGACGCGGGCCTCGATATCCGGGCTCGGGAATTGCGGATGGCGTTGTTGCAGTCGTTCCAGCTCGATCAGCCAGGGGCCGATTCCCCCGAAGGTTTCCCAGGGCGCGGAAAACGACTCGACGATGGTGGCCCAGGACAGGTAAGCGCCGGCGGCATCTTCCTGCGCCATGAAACGTTCATATGCCTGCGCCAGCGGCAGGCGAGCCGCTGGCGGATCAAACAGGCGCAGCACCGAGCCGTGCCAGAACTGCAGCCACGGGTCGGCCGTACGCACCGTCTCGGTTAGGGCACCTAGCCATTGCAGGAGCGGGGCCATCCGACCGGATTCCATCAAGCTCCCCGCATGGGTGCGGATCAGGCGGCCCAGCTCATCCCAAGCGCCCGCCTGCGTCAGCAGCTCGGCCGCCGCCTCGGTCTCGCCCTGATCCTCTAGCAACTGGGCGGCCCTTATCCGCAGTGTGCGGGCCGCGTCGGCGGGGATGTCCCGCGCCAGGCGCAACAACAGGAACTCACGCAGGATCGGATGGAACTGGTAGCGGCGCTCGCCACGCTCCAATTCGTAGCGGCTGATGAGCAGGTGCTCGCGGCCCAGGCGTTCAAGGATGGCGCCGGCCGCGTCCTGGCCGGTCAGTTGCCGGCCCAGTTCGCCGGTGATGAAGGGAGGCAGAGCGGCGGCGGGCAGGAACGCCCGCTCGGCTTCAGGTAGGCGAGCGAAGAATTCCCGCTCGACGTAGTCGGCCACCAGGTCGGCGCGGGCCGGGTTGGGCAGGGTCCCGGCATCAGCACCCAGCCGCATGAGCAGAACCTGCATGGCCGCCCAGCCGTCGCAAGCGAGACGCAGGCCATCCGCCAACTCGCCGGCCACGCCCCAAAGTTGGGCCAGGGCCTCGCTCTCGGAGGCGGTGAAACGCAGGTCGTCCCAGCCCAGATTGGCGGTTGTCGCGTAGGCGTAATGGCCGGACAAGGGAGGTGGCGCATCACGGCGGCTGGTGACGGCCATGAGACTGCCCCTGGGCAGCAGGTCCAGGGCAATGTCCAGGACGGCATGCAGCGGTGAATCGGCAGCCACTTTATGATAGCTGTCGAACACCAGGACCCGGGGAGTGGTCCAGGTCTGGAACAGCTTCGTGAAATAGCGGCGGGCGAAAAGGTCCGGCGCCATCAGGTGTTCCGGAGACAAAGGCGGCAATTTGCGGCGGGAACCCGCGGCCAGGCTCAGGTAATGGAAGAAGGTGGCGAGGTCCCCGTCACCCTCATCCAACTGGTACCAGAGCAGGGGCAGATTCCGCGCCCGTGCCCAACTCGCCAGCAGGGTCGTCTTGCCAGAACCCGCCAGGGCGCTGACCCAGACCAGGTTGCCCTTGCAAGCCTCGTCCAGAAGCCGGAACAGACGCTCGCGGAGCAACAGGCCGGACGTGTCCGGCGGCGCCAGTTTGCCAAGCAAGGCTTTCTTACCACCCATCGTTTCCCTCGCAATGCGTTCGTTATCGATCCAGCCGAATCGCCCGCGTCGGCTCAACATAGCATGCAGGGCCACGTGCCGGTTACGCTCCTCGGTGTCCGGTCCCAAAGGCAGCTTCGCGCCGGGCACCGGATGAGATCCAGAACGCCAAGGCGCTGATGCTGCGCCACCTTCCCCTTCAGGAGGCCGACGTCGACGACATCACGCACGGCTTTATCGAGCGCTGGGATCTCGGCCCGCCGATCGACGAACCCACCATCGCCGCAATACACTGTCTGGCGCTCGATTCAGGCAAAGTGCAGCCCGCTTTCGCCAAATGGCTGCGTCCCAATGACCTGGTGCGCGTGAGCCTGGTACCGGCCCCAGGCTAGTCGGCACGCTGCGAATCTGGGCGGGCCGGCACGCAAGCTTGCGTGTTCAGGTTCTGCGCGCGCAGCAGGTGTTCGCACACTACATCGGCGCGTTCATCAGTGCTGAGGGATGTGCCTGGTGCGTAGGTGACCTGTCCTGGCCACATCACCAGACTCGGCTCTTTCTTGCCCGCTCAACAATTAGCCGATGCCACACGTGGAATCAATTTCCGCCGTCGCTGTTTTTCTCTCCGAAATAGCCTTCATTCCGGTAACGGGTCCCCTTATAGGTGATCGTGGTTAGGCTCGTGCCAATATAGGCAGGGGCTACGGGTTCTTCCCGTACATCCTTGGTCGAGGTCGAGGCCGATTCGGCTGTGTGCGTGGGTATCTTGTCTTTCGTCTGGTAATCGACATCTGCGGCACTCCCCGCTCCAGCAGCAAAAACAAGCCAGGCCGCACCCAAGACTACGATAATTCCGCGTTGATGTTTCATCATATTTACCCCCAAGCTCTATTAGTTAATCGGCGTCGAATGACAGTCTTGTTAAAAGGCCTTTGTCCAGATCAGACAAGGCTTCATGTGGTTGTAGGCGCATGTTTGTTGGAAGCCTATATGTCTTATGGCACATGGAAATTATTTTGGAGGGGTGTATAGTGCTTTGCGTTTCTGTGAGCGGTGTTTCATTCGCCGGCTCTTGAACAGCTCTGTAAGCGCCCAGCCCGCCCACGTTTCCTTACGAAGTGGTCTCGTGTATAGCCGTCGCTTCGGTCAGGTGACATCCAGGACCACTCTCGGTCGATTGTGTGAGTTCGGTATTTTCGCAAATAGCCACTAGGTTACTGGTCAACGACCGGTCTTTAGCACATTGCAGACCATATTTGCTGAGCATTCCAGCGGCCGGTTTGGCCGACTTTGAGACGGCCAGGTGAGGATACCATCGGGCCGGAGTTCGGCCACAGCCGTCATAGGCTGCATGACACTTGATCGGCAGCAGTAGTCCGCATTGCTGCCGTCAGTAAATTTCCAGCAAAAAAACATGAGATCGCGAATCCGAGCGGCCGCTTATCCAGAAACGCTACTCACCCTATCGACCCACGGTCACACGATCTTCAACGCCTTGACGGTCTGCTGTCGGGGGTCGAACTGCCGTTCGACAGATCGAGGTTGATGCTTGGACACCGTCCTTGACCGCCATTCACCTTTGGATTTCGTGGGCAGCATGAGTGTCCGCTGTTGAAATCGCCGA
>JBAWGM010000514.1:0-2289 GCA_049592895.1 Thiobacillaceae bacterium
CCGCCTACCAGCAATCCGTACTGACCAAGGGGTTGCCACGGGTGGCGGTTGAAGCGGGCGTGACCGGTTTCTGGCGCAAATATGTCGGTCTGGACGGCGCAGTGGTGGGCATCGACACCTTCGGTGAATCCGCGCCCGCCGGCCCCCTGTTCAAGCATTTCGGCTTTACCCCGGAGAGGGTCAGTGCCGCGGTTAAAAGTGTTCTGTAACCAGGTGTCAGGATTCAGGGATCAGGATTCAGGGAATGAGTGGGCTGCGCCCGTGTTCGTAACAAGCGGGGCCTTTGGCCGTACATTCTCTGACCTCCGAATCCCGACCCCTGGTCCCTATTAAAAGTTTTTTCAACTCATTGGAGACTGAGACATGACTATCAAGGTTGGCATCAACGGGTTTGGCCGCATCGGCCGCATGGTATTCCGCGCTGTCGCGAAGGACTTCAAGGACATCGAGATCGTCGCGATCAACGACCTGCTCGCCCCCGACTACCTGGCTTATATGCTGAAGTACGACTCCGTGCATGGACGCTTCAATGGCGACATCTCCGTTGATGGCGGCAACATGGTTGTCAACGGCAAGAAAATTCGACTGACGGCTGAGCGTGACCCCGCCAACTTGAAGTGGAGCGAAGTGGGCGCCGACGTCGTGATCGATTGCACCGGCTTCTTCCTGACCACCGAATCCTGCCAGGCCCACATCAAGGCCGGCGCCAAGAAGGTAGTCCAGTCGGCCCCTTCCAAGGACGACACGCCCATGTTCGTCTACGGCGTCAACCACAATAGCTATGCGGGCCAGGCCATTGTCTCCGCCGCTTCCTGCACCACCAACTGCCTCGCCCCCGTGGCCAAGGTATTGCATGATAACTGGGGCATCAAGCGCGGCCTGATGACTACCGTGCATGCTGCCACGGCCACCCAGAAGACCGTGGACGGCCCGTCGATGAAGGACTGGCGCGGCGGCCGCGGCATACTGGAGAACATCATTCCGTCTTCGACCGGAGCGGCCAAAGCCGTCGGCAAAGTGTTGCCCGAACTCAACAAGAAACTTACCGGCATGGCGTTCCGGGTGCCGACTTCCGACGTTTCGGTGGTTGACCTGACCGTGGAGCTGAACAAGGAAGCATCCTACGAGGAAATCTGCAAGGCTATGAAGGCTGCCTCTGAAGGTGCGCTCAAGGGCGTGTTGGGTTATACCGACGAGAAAGTCGTCTCCACCGACTTCCGCGGCATGAGTGCTCCTTCCGTGTTCGATGCCGAAGCCGGCATCGCCCTGGACTCCACCTTCGTCAAGGTCGTGGCCTGGTACGACAACGAGTATGGATACACCTGCAACATGCTGCGCTTCGTGCAGCACGTGGCACGTTAGGGATCAGGGATCAGGGATCAGAGTCTTGTGCGGGCTGCGCCCGCGTCACTAATCTGATACCTGGTACCTGACCTCTGATACCTGAGTCGTAAGGCCTGGGCCCGCTCAACCCTTACCGCTTATATTTCTCTGGAGTAGCAAGATGCCCAAGTTCATCCGCATGACCGACCTTGACCTCAAAGGCAAGCGGGTCTTCATCCGCGCCGACCTGAACGTGCCGGTTAAGGACGGCAAGGTCACGTCCGATGCGCGCATCACGGCTTCCATGCCGACCATCGAGCACGCGATGAAAGCCGGCGCCAGGGTCATGGTCACCTCCCACCTGGGCCGCCCGACCGAAGGCGAATTTTCCGAAGAGAATTCTCTGCGGCCGGTCGCCGATGTCATCTCGGCCAAGCTCGGCAAACCGGTGCGCGTGGTTCGCGACTGGATTGACGGCGGCTTTCAGGTCGCCGAGGGCGAGGTCGTGCTGCTGGAGAACTGCCGGATCAATAAGGGCGAAAAGAAGAACGTCGAGGACACGGCGAGAAAATACGCCGCCCTGTGCGATGTGTTCGTGATGGACGCTTTCGGCACCGCCCACCGCGCCGAGGCCTCGACCTATGGCATTGCGCAGTTCGCGCCGGTCGCTTGCGCCGGCCTGCTGCTTACCCAGGAACTCGACGCGCTGGACAAGGCACTGGCCAACCCGGCCCGCCCCATGGTCGCAATCGTCGGCGGCTCGAAAGTCTCCACCAAACTGACTGTGCTGGAAACGCTGTCCGACAAAGTGGACCAGATGGTGGTGGGCGGCGGGATCGCCAACACATTCCTCAAGGCCACCGGCAGGAACGTAGGCAAGTCCCTGTGCGAAGATGACCTGGTGCCGACTGCCCAAGCCCTGATGAAGAAGATGTCGGCCCGCGGCGCAACCATCCCAATCGCGGT
>JBAWGM010000515.1:0-3433 GCA_049592895.1 Thiobacillaceae bacterium
CATCGAGAGATAATCCAGCATTTGGGGCGATTTCCGCACCGCAACGAAATCCTGGGACGGAAGACCACAGCGGAGGAGCAGCAGTTTCTCGATAGCGGGGGCTTTACCGGCTGACAATTGGAAATGACAGTTTCCTTTGCCCGGCAAATCGTCTTTACTGAAGCAGAGAACTCCCACCATGAAAGAAATTCTGCCCGGCGTTTTTCATTGGACAACCTTCCACGAAGGCATTCGCGCCTATGTCCACTCCTACTACATCAACGCCACCGATCCGGCGGTGCTGATCGACCCCCGCGTCCCGGCTCAAGGCTTGGAGTGGTTTGCTGCGCGCGGAACGCCACAGCACATCTACCTTACCAACCGCCACCACTACCGGCACAGCGAACGCTTTGCTGCCCGTTACGGCGCGCAGGTCTGGTGCCACAGGGACGGATTGCACGAATTCACCAGAGGCGAGAAGGTCAAGGGCTTCACCCACGGCAAGGAATTACCCGGAGGAGTCCTGGCCTTGAAAGTTGGGGTGCTGTGCCCTGAAGAAACGGCGCTTTTTTTCCCGCTGAACGGAGGTATTCTGGCCATCGGCGACGCAATTGTGCGCTCGAAGGGAAGACTGGGCTTCGTGCCGGATGCATATATGGGCGAGGATCCGGAAGGCGTCAAGCGCGGCCTCCGAAAAATTCTTCTACAGCATGTTAACGAACGCGAATTCGACCACCTGCTGTTCGCCCACGGCGCTCCCTGGATCTACGACGCCAAAGATGGCCTTAGAAAGTTTCTGGATGGGATTGAGTTGTAGTCTCGCCCACTGATTTCCAGTTATGAAGGTGAGGTCAGTGGGCCAATTCATATGTCCGACCTCAAAGCGCGGAAGTGGGTTGAACTTGTCGAGTTGGTGCAGGAAGGAAATTGAAATGCAAGCGCTGACAGCTACCATGGCAAGGCATTCCCCAAGCCTATTTCATTTCCTCGTGCATCATCTTTTCCAACTCCGCTTGTTTCTTTTCGGCGCTGTTCTTCACGTCACCCAGCTTCATACCGGGTTTCGCCATGCCCGTAGGCATGGACTGGTCCATATCCATGGGTGTCCGATATCTGATTTCCTGTCTGGCATCCCGGGCTGCCTTGCGGTCGGCGGTGACGCCCTCTTCGGCTGCCGGGCTTGTCCGGGGCAATGCCATCGCGAACACGAGCATGACGGCAAGAGCGATGTTCTTCATGAGGGACGATCGATCACTCACGAGCCGGAAAACCAGTTGTAACCCTGGTCTTCCCAATAGCCGCCCGGATAAGTGTTGGTGACAAAGATCGCCATGATGTGCTTGGGATTCTTGAACCCCAGCTTGGTAGGAATGCGCAGCTTCATTGGAAAGCCGTACTTTCTGGGCAGGATCTGGTCAGCGTACTTGAAACTGAGCTGGGTCTGAGGATGCAGCGCGGTGGCCATGTCGATGCTCGTGTAGTAGTTGTCCGCGCACATGAAACCAACGTACTTCGCGCCGAGGTCCGCGCCTACCCTTTCGAGGAACAGGCGGAATGGCGTGCCGCTCCATTTCCCTATCGCGCTCCAGCCCTCCACGCAGACGTGGCGGGTGATCTGGGAGACCTGCGGAAGAGCATACAGTTCAGGCAGCGTCCACGGTTTGCGATCGCGTATCAGCCCGCCCAGTTCCAGCCGATAGCTGTGCGGGTCGACAACCGGCGCTTCTTCCTCGCGGTAGTAAGCGTTGAAGGGAAAGGGCCGGGTGATGGCGCTTTCCGGATAGGTGGGCGCCAGCTTGTTGGGGTCGAACAGCCAGCCCTGGGCCCGGTCATTCCATTTCGACATGGCCAGCAGGATGCGCTGCACCGAGTGGTTTTCAGTAATCTCGCAGCCCGACAACAGCGCCAGCGCCCCCAGGCTCAAGCCACGCTTGAGGAACAGCCGCCGTTCGATGCGCTCGATCTGCCTGCTGGACAGATCTTCAAGGAAACCAATCAGGCGAGGGGGCTTGCTCATTTCAGTGTCCCGTACCAGAAACTGATTGCGCATTCCGCGGCAGGCGCCCGGTAAACATGGGCGGCAACGTGCGCGGCACCAGGGCCACCATAAACACGTGAACCACAATGAACCCGACCACTCCCGCCATGGCGACGAAATGCACCACCCGCGCACCATCGTAGCCGCCCATCAGCGCGGCCAGTTCCTGGAACTGCACCGGCTTCCAGATCGCCAGGCCTGACAAGACCAGGGTGACCCCCAACAGAATAACGAACAGATAAGCCAGTTTCTGGATCGCGTTATAGCTGCCCAGCGCATGGCTGACCCGACCGTGGAGCAGATTGGCGAATTCCCGCCGCATCGCATTGACGCGCAACGGGAAAAGGCTGCGCCGGTAATGGCCCGAAAGCACGCCATACAGTACATACACCAAGCCATTTACGACCAGCAGCCACATGGCCGCAAAATGCCATTGCAGCGCCCCTGCCAGCCAGCCGCCCAAGGTGATGCCCGAGGGAAATTGGAATCGAAAAATCGGTGAGGCATCGTAGATGCGCCAGCCGCTGAAGATCATGATCAGGACGGCAATGACGTTTAGCCAATGGCAGACGCGCACGATCAGCGGGTGAATGGCGGTGCTGGATGGATGGAGGGCAGAGCCGAGGCCCATTTGGCGGTTCTCCCGGGAAGAAAGAAAGCGGGTGCGGACGCAGATTTCGATGCGGCACGGTAAGCTGATAATTCGATGGGCCACATCAATAATCAACCTTAGATCATGGCCGGGAAATTGACAATGAAGCTTGAGCCGAGCTTATCTTTGTCCAAAATGAGTGGCCTTCGTAACGTTATAACGAAAATACCGAACCGCCGTATTAACTTCGCGGCGCCGAGTCCCGACCAGCCCAGGCCTTCTTCCATGCCACGGTTGAATTATGCCCAATCGCTACTAAGGTTAAATTCCAGCCCACTTACCGCGAGGATGACATCATGCCCCGACAGTTGGCAAAAAAATCGCTGAATTCCCCGGATGATCTTAGACCGTTCAAAGACGGCAAAGGCAAGGCGGAGATCGTGACGTTGGGTGGTCTCACTCTTGGACGCGGTACTTTCGAACCCGGTTGGCACTGGAGTGAGCACGTAAAGCCGATTGCCGGAACCCATTCCTGTCAAGCGACGCACACGGGTTACGTCCTGGAAGGGCGCATGGCAGTGAAGATGGACGATGGAACTGAAATGGAATTCGGCCCCGGCGATGCGTTCTACATGCCGCCTGGACACGATGCCTGGATCGTCGGCGACAAGCCCTGCGTGCTGATCGACGTCACCGGCTTTGGAATCTACGCCAAGCCTGCCTAGCCCGAACTTTGACTCTCCGAAATGCTGAGATCTTTGCGTGGTGCGGATTTCGGCTATTTTTTCAAGTGTTTGTGTAGCCATGTAATGTTTTAATTATCT
>JBAWGM010000516.1:0-1821 GCA_049592895.1 Thiobacillaceae bacterium
AGCCGAATCGCCCGGGATCACGCGCTTCAGCCTGCTGCCGGACGGCAGCATCGCGGTTGGCGACGAGGAGGATTGAGGGTCGGGTATCGTAGGGTGGGCTTCAGCCCACCGCTTTGGCTTTCCTGGCGCCAAAAATGGTGGGCTAAAGCCCACCCTACGGACACCGACGGGCGCGACGCAATCGTAGATACTCCGTTTGAGTTCAAGCGTCACTTGTGGCGTGTGGAACCAATGCTTGGCTGTTCCAAGGCCGGTCGAGCTTGAACATGGCGTGGATGCCGTGGAGGAGTTTTCGGGCGACGGCGATGAGAGCCTGCATGGGCGTTTTGCCGTTGTCGATCAGGCGGTCGGCGAAGGCGCGCAGACCGGGATCGTGTCGACGCGCGGCCATGGCGGGCATGTACAAGGCGGCGCGCAGCTTGGCGTTGCCGCGTTTGGAGATCCGGGTCTGGGTGAGCACGCTGGTGCCGGACTGCTTACGGGTGGGATCCAATCCAGCGAGCTTGACCCAGGCTTTAGCGCTGAGGTTGGGGGCCAGCACGCACAGTTCGCCGAGGATTTGCACGGCACTGGTTTGCCCGATGCCGCGTACGGAGATCAGTAGATCGAAGGCGCGCTGGAGGGGCTTGTCCCGGGCAATGACTTTGAGGGCTGCGGCGCTGAGCTGTTGCTGCAGACGTTCCAGGCAGGCCAGCTCGCTGCGCAGGGTCCGAAGGACGATCTTGGGGGTACGGCCGACGCTCGTGGCGGCGTGAAGGCGGTTCTTAACGGCGGTCGCCTGTTCGACGTAGCCGTGCAGGCTGCGCGCGATGCGGTGCAGGGCGTACTGGGCGGCACGCGGTGGCTGCCAGGGCACGAATTCCATGCGCTGCGCGAACTGGGCCAGTTCGTAGGCATCAACCGGATCGTTCTGCGTGTTACGCAGCCGCGCTTGGATGAAGGCTTTCACCTGGCGCGGATTGGCCACCATCACGGGCAGGCCCGCCTCGGTCAGCGCGAACGCCAGTTCCAGGTGATACACGCCGGTGGCCTCGCACACGATCCGGGTAACACCCTGATCAAGGAAGGTCTTGATCAGGGCACCGTGACCCGATGCGCTGTTCTCCACGGGCCAGGGCTTGCTCGCCTTGGCCTTCTGGTCATCGCGCAACAGACACACCATCAACGACTTGGCACTCACATCGATACCGGCTGGAACGATCACGGACATGGCAGTGCTCCTGAGCACAAATGGGATTACCATCACCGCCGGCTCCCCGACCTTGCAACCCATTCCCGCACGACCTTGTAATACGAGATCCGCAACGGTCTCTGGTTACTCCACGTGCTCAGGAATAGAAGGCGGGGGGCCGCTCTACGAACAGGATCGCGGCGAACCACGTCCTCAGGGTGGGACGGCCTCCCCGGTGGTGCGAGCACCACAGTACACAAAGTCTCGCTCGCCACCCTAGCAAGATCAATTACCCAGATAGAGCCATCCCGAGAGGCAAAAAGCGAAAGAACGAACATACAAGGGTGGGCTTCAGCCCACCACCGATTGCGAAATCACATCGCCAGATCCTTGCCAACCCCCACCGCATCCTCGCGCCGTAGGGCGGGCTTCAGGCCACCGCAGCTTGCGACATCACATCGTCAAGTCCCTGCCGATCCGCACCGCATCCTCGCGGCCGGAGTAATAGCGGGGAATGACCGCCAGTTCCCGGTAGCCGCGCGCAGCGTAGAACGCGCGTGCGGCCTGGTTCGAGACGCGAGCTTCCAGGAAAATCAATTCGATACCACCTGTCGCTGCTGTCGTTTCGAGCCAGGAAAGCAAGACCGAAC
>JBAWGM010000517.1:0-15318 GCA_049592895.1 Thiobacillaceae bacterium
TCCAGCGGCGGCCTGCTCAACCCCATCCTGGGCAGCCTGATGATGACCACGCTGGGCACCCTGATCGGCACCCCGGTCGGGATCATGGCGGGCATCTATCTGGCCGAGTATGGCCAGCGCGGCTGGCTGGCTCCGACCACTCGCTTCATTAACGACATCCTGCTTTCCGCGCCCTCCATCGTGATCGGCTTGTTCATTTATGCGTTGTATGTCGCTCAGGTCGGCCACTTCGCAGGCTGGGCGGGTGCGCTCGCCCTGTCCCTGATCGTGATCCCCGTCGTGATCCGCACCACGGAAAACATGCTGATCTTGGTGCCCAACAGCCTGCGCGAAGCGGCAGCCGCGCTGGGTGCGCCGCAGTGGAAGATCGTCTTGCAGGTTACCTTGCGCGCCTCCCGCGCCGGAGTCATTACCGGGATTCTGCTGGCAGTGGCCCGGATTAGTGGCGAAACAGCGCCCTTGCTATTCACTGCGTTGAACAACCAGTTCTTCAGCGCCAACATGAACGCCCCCATGGCCAATCTCCCGGTCGTGATTTTCCAGTTTGCCATGAGTCCCTATGAGGACTGGCAGAAGCTGGCCTGGGCCGGCGCCCTGCTCATTACCTTAACAGTCCTCGGTTTGAATATACTTGCCCGGGTATTGTTCCGCCAGAAGACCATGCAGTAATCGATTCAAACTTGCCATGACTCTCAAACCAGCAAAAATTACCGCGCGTAATTTCAATTTCTTTTACGGCAAGCTCCGCGCGTTAAAGGATGTCAACCTGGACATTCCGGAAAAACAGGTGACGGCCTTCATTGGGCCGTCCGGTTGCGGCAAGTCCACGTTGTTGCGCACCTTCAACCGGATGTACGACCTCTATCCCGGTCAGACCGCCACGGGGGAGTTGTTGCTGGATGGCAAGGACATTCTCGGCAAGGGGATGGACGTGAACCTGTTGCGGGCACGGATCGGCATGGTATTCCAGAAGCCCACCCCCTTCCCCATGTCGATATACGACAATATTGCGTTCGGTGTGAGACTTTACGATCGCCTGTCCCGTTCGGAAATGGACGACCGGGTGGAATGGGCCCTGAAAAAGGCCGCGCTATGGGAGGAAGTGAAGAACATACTCGGGCAAAGCGGGTTGTCTCTGTCCGGCGGCCAGCAGCAGCGACTTTGTATCGCCCGCAGCGTGGCGGTCAAACCCGATGTGGTACTGCTTGACGAACCCACTTCTGCCCTTGACCCGATCTCCACCGCAAAGATCGAGGAACTGGTCTACGAACTGAAGTCCGACTACACCATTGTCATCGTCACTCACAACATGCAGCAGGCGGCTCGGGTTTCGGATTACACCGCCTACATGTATCTGGGCGAGATGATCGAAGTGGGCAAGACCGATATCATCTTCACCAACCCAAGGCAGAAGGCAACGGAAGACTACATCACCGGCAAGTTTGGCTAGGATCGAAGGGAAATCGCAGGACGTCCTGGCAACCAGCCCTTCATTGTTGACTGAGTCGGCTAAGCGGCTGCCAGCTTCACCGACTCGGCAATATGTTCGGCCCATTTGCGGGCTTTTGATTCTGAAGCGCTCTCCACCATTACCCGGATCAAGGGCTCGGTCCCGGATGGGCGCAATACCACGCGGCCGCCATCCCCCATATCCGCCCGCGCCTGCTTCTCTGCTTCCTGAACCGGAGGCGTGGCATTCAGGTCGATGCGCCTGACTATGGGCACGTTGATCAGCACCTGGGGATAGAGCACCAGGTCTCGCGTGTATTCCGCAAGACTGACCTCATTGTCACGCAGCGCATGAAGCACCTGCAGGGCGGAAATGATGCCGTCGCCGGTCGTGTGTTTGTCCAGGCACAGAATGTGGCCCGAGGTTTCCCCCCCCAGTTGCCAGCCCTTCTGTTGCAGCAACTCCAGCACATACCGGTCACCCACTTTCGCGCGCGCGAAGGGAATCTTCATTCGCTCCAACGCATGCTGCATACCCAGGTTGGTCATCAGGGTGCCCGCCACGCCGCCTTTCATGTAGCTGGTTTGGACGCGGTGGCGGGCGATGGCATAAATCAGTTGGTCGCCATCAAAAATGCGGCCATCGCGATCCGCCATCATCAGGCGGTCGCCGTCACCGTCGAGGGAAATACCGAAATCGGCCTGGAATTCCATCACCGCAGCGGTGAGGGTGCCCGTGTAGGTTGCACCGCATTCCTGGTTGATGTTGTATCCATTGGGTGCGGCGCCGATGGCAATGACCTCCGCCCCGAGTTCGTGCAGCACATGCGGCGCAACATGATAGGTGGCGCCGTGCGCGCAATCCACGACTAGTTTCAGACCGCGCAGATCCCTGTCGAAGGGAAAGGTGCTCTTGCAGAATTCTATATAGCGCGCGGCGGCGTCCTCGATCCGCCGGGCTCGCCCGAGTTGGCGTGCCGGCACCGTATCCAGAGGGTGCTGCAGCAGCGCCTCGATCGCCAGTTCCGTTTCGTCCGGCAGTTTCTGTCCGTTGGCGGAAAAGAACTTGATGCCATTATCCTCAAACGGATTGTGCGAAGCGGAAATCACCACTCCCGCCTGTAGACGCAAGGCCCGGGTCAGGTAGGCCACCGCCGGCGTTGGCAGCGGGCCGGTAAGTTGCACGTTTACCCCCGCCGCCATCAAGCCGGCCTGCAGGGCTGTTTCCAGCAGGTAGCCGGAGATGCGGGTGTCCTTGCCGATCAGCACAGTCGGATTTACTTCCGCCGCCAGGGCGTTCCGATCGCTGGCCAGCACTTTGCCGGCCGCGTAACCCAGATGCATTACGAACTCGGGCGTGATTGGCGCCTTGCCGACCAAGCCACGAATTCCGTCGGTACCAAAGAACTTGCGTGCCACGTTCAGCGTTCTCCTTCTACTGCATTCCAAATGGACAGAGCGTCCCGCATGGCAGCAACATCATGCACACGCACGATGCTCGCACCCCTGGCAAGCGCCAGAAGATTTGCTGCAACCCCGGCATACTCCCGCTGGTCGACCGGTCGGCCAGTCAATGCGCCAAGCATGGTCTTGCGCGAGATCCCGACCAGAACAGGAAGTCCCAGTTCCACCATGCTGTCCAGATGACGCAATAACGCCAAATTATGGTCCAGGGTCTTGCCAAAGCCAAAACCCGGATCCACCACAATACGGTCCCGCTTGATTCCGGCCTTCTCGCAGGCTTCAACGCGAATGGCGAGAATGGATCTCACTTCCGCAACCACATCGTCATAAACCGGCTGCTCCTGCATGTTCCGGGGCTGGCCTTGCATATGCATCAGGCAGACTGCGACATTGCCCCGCGCCACGGTTTCCAGTGCTCCCGGCGCGCGCAAGGCTTGCACGTCGTTGATCATGGCCGCCCCCGCCTCGATCGCCGCCCGCATCACCGCAGGTTTGCGGGTATCGACCGAAACCGGCACATCGGCTGCCACCAAGGCTTCCAGCACAGGGGAGATCCGGCGCCACTCCTCTTCCTGTTCGACAACGGCCGCTCCGGGGCGGGTGGACTCACCGCCAATATCCACAATATCGGCACCCTGCTCACGCAAGTTGAGGGCGTGGGCAACGGCAGCGTGAGAAGTCGCCAGACGACCCCCATCCGAAAATGAATCCGGTGTGACGTTCACGACCCCCATGATCAGGGGACGCGACAAGTCCAACTGATACCTGCCGGCCTGAAGTATGTTCATGTGATTGAAACGGCAAAAGATTAGGGGCCCCGTAGGGCCCCTTGTTCACGCCTCTTGAGCCGACGGGGTGGTAGGCGCTGGCGCGGAAGGTTTGTCGCCTCCGCCGGAGGAGACAGGCGGTACAGAAGCCGGCTTGGGCGAGCGTGGCGGCAACCCTGCCATGATGTCGCTGATTTGATCCGCATCAATGGTTTCCCATTCCAGCAGTGCCTTGCTCATCATTTCGACCTTGTCGCGGTTCTCCTCCAGGATCTTTCTGGCCAATGCATATTGCTGGTCAATGATACGGCGGATTTCCGCATCGACCTTTTGCATGGTGGCTTCGCTGACATTCTTGTGGGTGGTAATGGACCGCCCGAGAAAAACCTCGGCCTCGTTTTCCCCATAGACCATGGGGCCCAGCGCTTCGGACATGCCCCATTCGGTCACCATGCGGCGCGCCAGATCCGTCGCGCGCTGGAAGTCGTTGGAAGCGCCCGTGGTCATGTGGCTCATGAACAATTCCTCCGCCACCCTGCCGCCGAACAGAACCGCGATGTTTTGCATCAGTTGTTCACTATCCATGCTGTAGCGGTCTTCGGTGGGCAATTGCATGGTCACGCCCAGTGCCCGGCCGCGCGGAATGATGGTCACCTTGTGCACCGGATCGGTCTTGTCCAGGTTGCGCGCCACGATCGCGTGACCTGACTCATGGTAGGCTGTGTTGCGGCGCTCTTCTTCCGGCATGACCATGGATCTCCGTTCGGCGCCCATGATGATCTTGTCCTTGGCGCGCTCGAAGTCTTCCATGTCCACCAGGCGTTTGTTACCGCGCGCGGCAAACAGCGCCGCCTCGTTTACCAGATTGGCCAGATCGGCACCGGAGAACCCGGGGGTTCCGCGTGCGATTATGTCGGCTTTCACGTCCGGGGCAATCGGCACCTTGCGCATATGCACCATGAGGATCTGCTCGCGACCGCGTATGTCGGGCAGTGGCACCACCACCTGGCGGTCGAAGCGGCCCGGCCGCATCAGAGCCGGATCCAGAACGTCAGGGCGGTTGGTGGCGGCAATCACGATCACGCCGACCGTGCCTTCAAAGCCGTCCATTTCGACCAGCAGTTGGTTCAAAGTCTGTTCACGCTCGTCATTGCCACCGCCCAGGCCTGCGCCACGCTGGCGGCCCACGGCATCGATTTCATCGATGAATATAATGCAGGGTGCGTGCTTCTTGGCCTGCTCAAACATGTCCCGTACCCGGGCCGCGCCGACACCAACGAACATTTCGACGAAATCGGAACCGGAGATGGAAAAGAAAGGGACCTTGGCTTCCCCCGCGATCGCCCTCGCCAGCAAGGTCTTGCCGGTGCCCGGGTTGCCGACCATTAATACGCCACGCGGAATGCGGCCGCCAAGTTTCTGGAACTTGGAGGGATCCTTGAGGAAGTCCACCAGTTCGGAGACTTCTTCCTTGGCTTCATCACAACCCGCGACATCTGCAAAGGTGACCTGGTTGTTGGTATCGTCCAGCATCCGCGCCCGGCTCTTGCCAAACGAGAACGCGCCACCGCGCCCGCCGCCCTGCATCTGGCGCATGAAGAATACCCATACCCCGATCAGCAACAACATGGGGAACCACGAGACGAAAATACTCATCAGCATGGAAGGCTGCTCTTCCGGCTTGGCCTCTATCGAAACGTTGTTCTTGAGCAGATCAGACACCAGCCACGGGTCATTCGGCGTATAGCTCGTAAACGGCCGGTTGTCGGTGCGCAAGCCCTTGATCACATTGCCTTCAATGGTGACCTTGGCAATTTCCCCACTCTTCACTTCTTCCATGAATTGGGAATACGGCACTTGGGTCTGGCTGGCCTGGTGCATGCCCAACTGATTGAACACCGTCATCAGCACCACGGCGATGATGACCCAGATGGCGATGTTCTTGGCAAGATTGTTCACACTTACTCCTGTTTCATTAGGGCTTGAAGCCCACCTTTAGAATCATTCTAAGCCTGCACTGAGGACTTGGCTAGCCCGCGCGCCACGAGAAAGTTTTCCCGACTTTCATTGCGCGAGGCATCCGGCTTGCGGACCGCCACCACGCGAAAATGTGATTTCACCTGGCGCAGATAATCTTCAAAACCCGAACCCTGAAAGACTTTGACGACAAAAGCGCCGTCTGGTTGCAGGCACTTTGTGACAAATTCCAGCGCAAGTTCCGCAAGGACGTAATGCCGCGCTTGGTCCACGTCCATCACTCCGCATAAATTGGGGGCCATATCGCTTAATACAAGGTCTGCCCTTTGCCCCTGCAGGGATGATTCGACCATGCCCCACACCCCGGCGTCGGCAAAATCACCTTGGATGAACTCGACCCCCTGCACCGGAGCCATGTCCAGCAGATCAATGCCAATCACCCGGCCCCTTACACCCACTTTCTTGGCGGCCACTTGGCACCAGCCGCCCGGCGCAGCGCCCAGATCCACCACCGTCATCCCCGGCCTCAGGAGATGATCCTTCTCATGCAGCCCGAGCAGTTTATAGGCCGCACGGGAGCGATAACCTTCCTGCTGTGCCCGCTTGACATAGGGATCATGCACATGGCGATCCAGCCACCAGGGCTTGCTCGTCCTAGACCGCTTCATCGGCTAAAATGCCCGGCTCATTTAGCCTTAATATTCCTCCGACCCAGCCCATGATCGAACTGACTCCGCCCCAACGCCAATACCTGCAATGCCTCGCCCACGCCACGCAACCGGTGGCCATGATCGGCGATAAAGGTCTGACCGATGCGGTGTTGAAGGAAATCGACCGCGCCCTGTCCAGCCACGAGTTGATCAAGATCAAGGCCGCATCCGGCCAGCGGAACACCCGACAAGCCTGGCTGACGGAAATTTGCACTACCCTCTCCGCTGCGCCCGTGCAGCAGATCGGCAGGATGCTGGTCGTCTACCGGCCATCCGAAAAGCCTGGCATCACGCTACCGCGCTAAGCCCTGGCGCCAGACCAGCCAGGCGCCCAGCAGGCTTTCAAACAGATAGACGATGCTGGCTACGCCGTGCCAGGCTGCAAACCGGTCGCGGAAGGCGCTTTGCATCACAGCTTGGGGCATGGCCTGCTGCTTGAGGGCATGCATAATGGGCTGGATGCCGAAATGCTGGCCTAGCGTAAGCAACAACATCACCAGCACGATCCAGAAGAAACCCAGCTTCAGCGCCTCAAATCCATCTCGACCCACGCGGTAAAAGAGCAGGTAGAGACCCGAGCCGATGCCCAGCCACGCGATCCAATTGAACAATACGCCCGCGAGGTTGCCCGCCAGCTGGCGGTCGGCCAAACTGGAAAACAGGCTGGGCGCAGCAATGTAGCCGATGGCCCACAAACCGCCCACCCAGAACACGAGCACGAGCGAAGCCAGGCCGTCCGCTATGCGTTTCATCACTCGTACCGGACATCCAGCACTTCGTATTGCCGAACTCCGGCCGGCGCCTGAACGTTCGCCGTGTCACCGGGATGCTTGCCGATCAAGGCGCGGGCAATCGGAGAGGACACGGAGATCTTGCCCTGCTTAATATCCGCCTCGTCATCACCAACGATCTGATAGGTAACGGCGTCGCCTGAATCCAGATCTTCCAGTTCGACCGTGGAGCCAAACACGATGCGGCCATCCGCATCCAGTTCAGCGGGGTTGATCACCTGGGCATGGGAAAGCTTGCCTTCAATATCCTTGATCCGGCCCTCGATAAAACCCTGCCGCTCCTTGGCCGCGTCATATTCGGCATTCTCCGACAGGTCGCCGTGCGCGCGCGCCTCGGCAATAGCCAGGATGATAGCTGGCCGCTGAACAGTTTTCAGATTATGCAATTCGGCTTTAAGTTTCTCCGCGCCATTGACGGTTAATGGTACTTTGCTCAACGCTGCTCCCCCTTTACTGAATTCTCAGGTGCAAGGACTGCAGGGAATACACCTGCAATTCACTGGAATGCGCCAGCCCCATACACGCAGCCCTGGCGCCGGCCAGCGTGGTGAAATAGGCCACGCGCCGCGCCAGCGCCTCCACGCGAATGGAATAGGAATCTTTCACCGCGCGTTTGTCATCCACCACGTTTATGATGAGAACGACTTCGTTATTCTTGATCATGTCGACGATGTTGGGGCGACCTTCCGTCACCTTATTGACGATTGTAACGGGGGTGCCCGACTCGGCAATCGCCTGGCCGGTGCCGCGCGTAGCAAGCACACTAAAACCGAGACCGTGGAAGCTCCTTGCCAGTTCCGCGCCTTGCGGGCGATCCACCGCGCGCACGCTGATAAACACCTTGCCCTTGGCCGGCAGGGTTTCGCCGGCGCCGATCTGGGATTTGACGAAGGCTTCCGCGAAGCTGTCCCCCACCCCCATGACCTCACCGGTGGATTTCATTTCCGGCCCCAGCATCGGGTCCACGCCCGGAAACTTGCGGAACGGAAACACCGCTTCCTTCACCGAATAGTACGGCGGAATGCGCTCACGAGTCATGTTCTGACTAAGGAGGCTTTGCCCCGCCATGCAGCGCGCAGCCACCTTGGCGAGCGGCACGCCGATGGCCTTGGATACGAACGGCACGGTGCGCGAGGCGCGCGGGTTCACCTCCAGCACGTAGATGGTTTTGCCCTGGATGGCAAACTGCACGTTCATCAGTCCTACCACATTCAATGCTTTGGCCATGGCCACGGTTTGACTGCGCAGCTCGTCCTGGATGGCGGCAGACAGGCTATAGGGCGGCAGCGAGCATGCCGAATCGCCCGAATGCACGCCGGCTTGCTCAATGTGCTGCATGATGCCGCCGATCAGTACATCCTTGCCATCGGACAAAGCGTCCACGTCGACCTCGATTGCGTCATCGAGGAAACGGTCGAGAAGGACCGGCGAATCATTGGACACTTTCACCGCCTCGGTCATGTAACGCTTGAGGTCGGCCTCCTCGCGCACGATTTCCATCGCGCGCCCGCCCAGCACATAGGACGGCCGCACGACAAGCGGATAGCCGATTTCCTCGGCCAGCACCAGCGCCTGTTCGGGCGCGCGCGCCGTGCGGTTGGGCGGCTGCTTCAGGCCCAACCGATGCAGCATCTGCTGGAAGCGCTCGCGATCCTCAGCCGCATCGATCATGTCTGGCGTGGTGCCGATGATGGGCACGCCATTCTTCTCAAGATCGCGCGCCAGTTTCAGCGGCGTCTGCCCGCCATACTGCACGATCACGCCGTCCGGCTTTTCGACCCGCACGATTTCCAGCACGTCCTCGAGCGTCAGCGGCTCGAAGTAAAGGCGGTCGGAGGTATCGTAGTCGGTGGATACGGTTTCCGGGTTGCAGTTGACCATGATGGTTTCATAGCCGTCCTCGCGCATGGCCTGGGCGGCATGCACGCAGCAGTAATCAAACTCGATGCCCTGGCCGATGCGATTCGGCCCGCCGCCCAGCACCATGATCTTCTTCCGTCCGGTGGGCTTGGCCTCACACTCTTCTTCATAGGTGGAGTACATGTAAGCGGTCGGCGTAGCGAATTCCGCCGCGCAGGTATCCACCCGCTTGTACACCGGATGGACGTCCAGATTCCAGCGGTGCGCGCGCACCGCGTGTTGGTCAACCCCCAGCAGCCTGCCGATCCGGCGGTCTGAAAATCCCATGCGTTTCAAACGCCAAATGCCGTCCTTGTCCAAGCCGGCAAGAGTCTTCTGTCTAAGTTCACTCTCGGTCTCGACGAGCTCCTGGATCATGTGCAGGAACCAGGGATCGATGCGGGTTTGCGCATGAATCTGTTCAAGCATCATGCCAGCGCGAAAGGCATCCGCCACGTACCAGACGCGCTCGGCGCCGGCATCGCCCAGTTCAGCCTCAATTACATCCTTGTCGCTGGTTTTTTCGTCCAGTCCATCCGCCCCGACCTCAAGGCCGCGTAGTGCCTTCTGCAGCGATTCCTGGAAGGTGCGGCCGATGGCCATCACCTCACCGACGGACTTCATCTGCGTGGTCAGGCGGTTGTTTGCCTGCGGAAATTTCTCGAAGGCAAAACGCGGAATCTTGGTGACCACGTAGTCAATCGACGGCTCGAACGAAGCGGGCGTCGCGCCGCCGGTGATATCGTTGGCCAACTCGTCCAGCGTATAGCCGACCGCCAGCTTGGCCGCGACCTTGGCAATGGGGAAACCCGTGGCCTTGGAGGCGAGCGCAGACGAGCGCGATACACGCGGATTCATCTCGATCACCACCATGCGGCCATCCGCCGGATTGGTGGAAAACTGCACATTGGAGCCGCCGGTATCGACGCCGATTTCGCGCAGCACCGCCAGCGAGGCGTCGCGCATGATCTGGTATTCCTTGTCGGTCAGCGTTTGTGCGGGCGCCACGGTGATCGAATCGCCGGTATGCACGCCCATCGGATCGAAGTTTTCGATCGAGCAGACAATGATGCAGTTGTCCTTGTGATCGCGCACCACTTCCATCTCGTATTCTTTCCACCCGATCAGCGACTCCTCGATCAACAGCTCGTGGGTCGGCGAGGCTTCCAGCCCGCGGTTGCAGATCTCGACGAATTCGTCCATGTGATAGGCAATGCCCCCGCCCGTTCCACCCATGGTGAACGACGGACGGATGATGACCGGAAAGCCCAGGCCGGCCTGGACTTGCTTTGCCTCTTCCAGGCTGTGGGCAATGCCGGAGCGTGCTGAGCCGAGACCGATTCGGGTCATCGCCTGCTTGAATTTTTCGCGGTCCTCGGCCTTGTCGATCGCTTCCTTCTTGGCGCCGATCATCTCCACGCCATACTGGTCGAGAACGCCATGTTTGGCCAGATCGAGTGCACAGTTCAGCGCAGTCTGTCCGCCCATGGTCGGCAACAGGGCATCCGGGCGTTCCTTTTCGATGATCTTGGCCACCACCTGCCAGGTGATCGGCTCGATGTAGGTCACGTCCGCCATGTCCGGATCCGTCATGATGGTGGCCGGGTTGGAGTTGACCAGGATCACCTTGTAGCCCTCTTCCTTCAGCGCCTTGCAGGCCGGCGCGCCGGAATAGTCGAACTCGCACGCCTGGCCGATGATGATGGGGCCAGCACCGATGATGAGTATGCTGTGGAGGTCGGATCTTCTTGGCATCTCAGCGGTGCGTCTTTTCCATCATCGATATGAAGCGGTCAAACAGATAGCTGACGTCGTGCGGACCCGGACTTGCTTCCGGATGTCCCTGGAAGGAAAACGCAAGTGTGTCGGTGCGGACCATGCCCTGCAGGCTGCCGTCAAACAGCGAAACATGCGTGGGCTTGAGGTTGCTGGGCAAGGTGGCGGCATCTACGGCAAAGCCGTGGTTCTGGCTGGTGATTGCGACCCGGCCCGACTCCAGGTCTTTTACCGGATGATTCGCACCGTGATGGCCAAATTTCATTTTCAAGGTCTTGGCGCCCGATGCCAGCGCCAGGAGCTGGTGACCCAGGCAGATCCCGAAGGTCGGAACCTTCTTGTCCACGATGTGCCGAATCGCGGTGATCGCATAATCGCAGGGCTCCGGGTCGCCGGGACCGTTGGAGAGAAACACGCCATCGGGGTTCATGGCCAGCACATCGGCGGCCGAAGTCCTGGCCGGCACCACCGTCAAGCGGCAACCGCGCCCCGCCAGCATGCGCAGAATGTTGCGCTTGACGCCATAGTCATAGGCAACGACATGGAAACGGTCCTGATCGCGCGACCCATATCCCTTGCCGAGCCTCCACTCCCCTTCCTCCCATTCGTGCACCTGATCGCACGTCACCACCTGCGCCAGATCCATGCCTGCCAGACCCGGGAAGGCACGCGCCTGGGCCAGCGCCTCGCTCTCGTCAATGCGTCCTGCCATGATGCATCCGTCCTGCGCGCCATGCTCGCGCAGGATGCGCGTCAAGCGGCGCGTGTCTATATCGGCGATTGCAACGATGTTCTGGGTTACAAGGTAGCTATTGAGCGACTGGCTGGCGCGGAAGTTGGAATACAGCCTGGGCACATCGCGCACCGCCAGGCCGGCGGCATGGATGCGCTCGGCCTCCACGTCCTCGGCATTCACGCCGTAGTTGCCGATGTGCGGATAGGTCAGCGTGACAATCTGGCGGGAATAGGACGGGTCGGTGAGGATCTCCTGATACCCGGTAAGCGCGGTATTGAATACCACCTCGCCAGTCGTCATGCCATCTGCGCCAATGGAAAGACCGCGAAACACCGAGCCGTCGGCAAGCGCAAGAAGGGCAGGCTGGGCCTTGGGCACAGGAAACTCCATAGTTGCAGGTGGGCGTGAGACAGGGCAGAGCGGAAGGGATCCGACGCGCCCGAATTGAAGGTGAATTATACGTTGGATGCGACGCCGGGACAAAGCGGATTTGACTCGGGTCTCACCAAACCCTCTGGACGGCGCAGCTTCCGCGGGGTCAAGTCAGCAAATGATCCAGCCCGCCATCCATATGCAGTTCAGTCAACTCGGTGAACCCGCCGATGCACTTTCCATCCACCACAATCTGCGGCACGGTGCGGGCCCCATTGGTCACCACAGAGAATTCCTTCAAGGCTGCGCGATCCAGATCGATACGGACCTCGTCGTAGGCAATGCCACGCTTGTCCAGAAAGCTTTTGGCTTTGACGCAAACGGGGCACGTGCCGGTACTGTAGACCTTGACTCTATTCATGATGCATGCCTACTTCAACCCCAGCACGTCGCGCATGTTATACAGCCCCGGTCCCTTGCCGTGCAGCCACTTGGCCGCGCGCAGAGCGCCGTGGGCGAAGGTGGCGCGGCTGCTGGCCTTATGGGTAAGTTCGACGCGCTCACCGATGCCAGCGAACAACAGTGTGTGGTCGCCGACGATATCGCCGCCGCGCACCGTTGCGAAACCTATGGTGTCGGATCGGCGCTCGCCGGTCACGCCCTCGCGGCCGTACACCCCGCAGGTCTTGAGGTCGCGCCCCAACGCACCTGCTGCGGCTTGACCCAAGGCCAGTGCAGTGCCCGAGGGGGCATCAACTTTGTATCGGTGATGGGCTTCGATGATTTCGATGTCGTAACCTTCGTTCAACACGCGCGCAGCCGTTTCGGCCAGCTTTAGCAGCAGATTGACACCCACGCTGAAATTGGGCGCGAAGACGATGCCGATATCGCTTGCCGCCGCTTCAATGGCGGCCTTTCCCGCCGCATCGAAGCCGGTCGTACCGATGACCAGATTGACTCCGGCTTTGCTGCAGGCATCGAGATAGCCGAGCGTGGCTTGCGGGCGCGTAAAATCGACCAGCACATCTGCGCCCACAAGCGCAGATGCCGTATCGCCCGTGATGTGTACTTCGGTCCCGCCAGCCAACATGCCTGCATCCTGCCCGATCGACGGGCTGCCCACGCGATCCAGCGCGCCATGCAGAGCAAAGCCTGGGTCCTGAGCCACGGCCTCCAACAGTGCGCGGCCCATGCGGCCGGAAACACCCGCTATGACAGTTTGCAACGCGCTCATTTCTTGTTCCTGCCGGGCAGGACAGGAAGCACCTTTTCTTCCAGGATCAGCCAACGGCCGTCCTGCAAGCCCATCAACAGTTGCTTGACCACGGTGTCATGATAGGTGGCGGAGCGGTAATACTGATTGAAGGTAATCAGCGCCCGATCTTCGGCAGGAAACTCCACCTCCGGGGACTCGATCCGCACCTCGATCTTCTTCGACAGATTGAGCAGGAGGCGGCGGCGCCTTTCCCACTCGGCCTTGCCAAAGCCGCCCGTCGGTTTGAAGTCGCTTGCATAAGCCGCCAGATACGCCTCCTCATCCCGGTCCGACCAGGCTTTGGCCCACGCTTGGGCCGCTGCCAGCACCGGGGCTTCGACTTCGGACACCGCAGTCGTCTGCGGAGACTCCGGCATCACATCCGGCTTCAAGCTTGCCACGTCGGTTTCGCGCCGCAGGATCAGGGACTGAGGGGAAGAATTCTCAACCTTCGTGGGACGAGATGTTGCAGGGGTAGCGGCCAGAGGCGGAACTACGCTGGTCTTGACGCGGGACTGGCCTGTCGATGTCGCCGCACGCCGCGCGCGCTTCGCCGGGGCCCGGGCCGTCGCCTGCGGTGCTGGCTGCGTTGCTTGAACGGTCGCAGACATGGGCTGGACATGGGATTCCTCAACGGCCTTATTATCGGGAGCCGTTTGAGGGGGCTCGATCGCAGCCGCGGCTGCGGGTGGCGAAACCGTGAGCTCAGTCCCCGTCGCAGACTTGACTTCCGGCGCGGCCTGTGCCGGCTGGGCCTTGCTGGTGTTTACGGCCGGCGCCAGCGCAGCGGTCGGCTGGTCCAGGCCACTGGTTTCGATCCGGTTCAACACGTCGTGGTCGAAGAATATCGTAAGCCGCTTTTGCGCGGTCAGCTTGCCCGCATTGCGATAGTTGTATACGTAGTCCCAACGGTTGTCGCGGAAGGGATCGATCAGCAGGGGAGTGCCCAGCAGAAACCGGACCTGGGAGCGTGTCAGGCCCGGTTTCAGCTTTTCCAACGCTTCCTGATCGATAACATTGCCCTGCTGCACGTCAATCTTGTGCGGGGAAATGGGCAACTGGGTAGTGGTACACGCTGCCAGGATTAGTGCCGTCAGGAGGAGGAGCGGTACCCGCATTCTGTTAGGGACGCATGTGCTGAAAAGCGCTATGATAACTGACTTTCTTTCTCAGTTCGGAGCCGCTTTCGTGAGCGCCCCTAGTGACCTGAAAAATATCGGGCTTAAAGCAACTCTGCCGCGTTTGAAAATCCTGGACATTTTCGAACACAGCGAGAAACGCCACATGACCGCGGAGGAGGTCTACCGTCTGCTGTCTGACGAAGGCCACGATATCGGCTTGGCGACGGTCTATCGGGTACTGACCCAGTTCGAACAGGCGGGCCTCTTGATACGTCACCATTTTGACTCCGAGAAGGCCGTGTTCGAACTGAATCAGGGCAACCACCATGACCATCTGGTTTGCATGCAATGCGGTCGCGTGGAAGAGTTTCTCGATGCGGAAATCGAAAAGCGGCAAAACAAGATTGCCGAGCAGCGCGGCTTTTCCATTCATGATCATTCACTGCAGATTTACGCCGATTGCACGAAGGAACACTGCCCCTATCGGCCGCACAAGTAAGCGCCCGTCAGACCCCGCCCGCTTACTGCTCGCACCCTCACCGCTCCACGGCGAGTTCCAGCATCTCTTGCGCATGCCTGCGCGTAGTCGGAGTTATTTCCTGGCCGCCCAGCATCCGGGCGATTTCCTCCACCCTTGCGCGGTTGTCCAGCGGCCGGATATCGCTTTGCAATTTCTCATCAACGACCGACTTGCTGACCAATAAATGCTGATCACCCCAGGACGCAACCTGCGGCAGGTGGGTAATGACCAGCACCTGCTTGGATTTGCCCAACTGAGCCAAACGGCGGCCAACCGCTTCGGCAACCGCGCCGCCTATGCCCACATCGACTTCATCCAGAATCAAGGTTGGCACTCCGGCCTGCCCTGACATGGCCGTCTGAATGGCCAGACTGATGCGCGACAACTCGCCGCCGGAGGCAATTTTCTCCAGCGGACCGGCGGGCAGGCCGCTATGGGTTGAGACGAAAAACCCGACCTCCTCCATGCCCGCGGCGCGGGG
>JBAWGM010000518.1:0-3177 GCA_049592895.1 Thiobacillaceae bacterium
GACTTCACGTCCTGGTGCTGCTTTCGCTGCCCTGGTTGATGCAAAGGGAGCCGCTGCCGCAGCCGATGGAAATTGAAGTCCAACTGGAGCACGAATCTCCCCTGCTGGCGCAGGTTCAGCGCCACGCGAGCCACGCCCGGCGGCACCATGCTCCTCGCAACGTCAAGACTTCGCGCGCGCGGATTGCGCGGCGGCAGCCCGTCACCTCGCCGCTTGCGCTGCGCGAAATGCAGGTAGAAATAAGGGGGGTCAGAAAGCGCAAGATCAGGTTCGGCGGTCATACCATCAAGCTGGCTTCTTCCGCCATGACTGCGCGGGGTTCTGCCAACCGGCGTGGCACCGCGCCAAAGGGCGCCGCCAAGGGCTTGGGCCGGGCGGCCGCGCCTGCCGCCTGGCAGGCCCATACTCTGCCCAGTCTGCCGCCCCGACAAGCCTATGTTGGACGGGTGGCATCCATTGCCCAGGCGAGCCACCCAAAAACCGGCGAGCAATCCAGTTCGGGCCCAACCTTCCTTACCGGTAGTACGCCCGCCGCGCAAACTCTGTCGCCTGAATATCGCCATGCCTCCCGTCCGGGCGGCACGCTGGCCAGCCAGGGCGGCGCTCAGCGACCTGGCGCGGGCCTGGATGCGCGCGCCTATGAAGCCCGCCAGGGCGGCTGGCAAACCGCCTCCGCCGGCCAGGCTGTGGCGGCAATGGCCTCCCCTGCTTCCCGCACAGGGGGCAGCGCTGCACTATCCCGGAAAGAAACGCGGATAGCCGGACGACCTTCGGATGGGGGCGCTAGTGGTCGTGGAACGGAACCCGGCATGGCTTTGGCGGCTTCACCGATCGGTGCCGGCAGCACGGCAACCAAGGTGGCTGCGTACGGAGGCGGGACCGGAATCAGCCCGAACAGTGGTGCCGGCTCCGGCGGCAAAGGGGGGTCGGCAGTCACACCGGGAGAACGTTGGTACGGCGGGCTGGTGGGGTCGTCCGGCACAGGCGCTCCCATTTCCACTGCAACTTTGGGAGCGGTTCGGCCCGAACCCGACGGTAGCGGGGGAACCATGGGCGCGGCGCGTCAGGGCAGCAGTGAAGGCGGCTCGGGCGGTTTCCAACTGGCGGCGGCAGACGGCGGACCTTCTCCACGCGGCGGCCCGGGCAGGCAGCACGGCCAGCTCGCTGACGGAGATGCTCCAATCAACGCGTCATTACAAAATGCGGAAAGCAGCAAGCCCACCATGCAGCTTGCCACTGTCAACGCGGGCAGTGCACGGCTTTTGGAAGACCGCTACACCGCGACCTCGGTCAAAGTGGCGAGTCCCACCCACTTTTGTCAAATTCCACTCATGCTGGCGGGCCTGGGCGGACCCATACCCAAAGGGCTGGACAACATCATGCCGTCCTCCTCTGCAATGGATGGCGAATTTCCGCCCCGGCATCTGCCGGGCAATCAGATGCCGGTCTACCCCTTGGGCGCCCTGGGCGGCAACCTGTATGGCATCGTCACCCTACGAGCTGAGGTGCTGACCAACGGCAGGGTGGGCAGAGTCCTTCTCAAGCAGTCCAGCGGCGCCCGAATTCTGGATGCTGCTGCCCAGGAGACTGTGCGCCAATGGCGTTTTCAGCCGGCGCAACGCAACGGCGAGCCAGTCGTGGCGTGGATGACCGTACCAATTGAATATCGCAACCCTCAAACCCTGAATGGAGCAAACCCGTGAACAAACCCCTGCTTGTGCTGCTCTGTAGTCTTGCTGTCGTTCCGCTCTACGCTGCGGACATGCCAGGCCCTGCAGAGTGGATGCGCTATTACCAGATGGCCGCGGAAAAAGGCGATCCGGAAGCGCAGATGAAGATGGGCTGGGCCTATGAAAAAGGCGATGGCGTGGGCAAGGATCTGGCTAAGGCCTCGGATTGGTATCGCAAGGCCGCCGAACAAGGCGAGCCAGCGGCCCAATACAATCTGGCTGTCATGCTGCTGGACGGGACTGGAATCAAAAAAGACAACGCGGCCGGACTGGACTGGCTGAAAAAATCCGCCGAGCAGAATTTTCCCGCGGCGCAGAATTATCTGGCCAATCTTTACGACAAAGGCCAGGTCGTTTCCGCCAATGCCGAGGAAAGCGTGAAGTGGCTGAACAGGGCTGCTCAACTGAATGACGTCAACGCGCAAAACAATCTTGGGCTCAAATTTGCCACCGGTCAGGGCGTGCAGAAGAATTTTGTCGAAGCGGTGAAGTGGTTTACCAGCGCCGCCGAGCAGGGTCTGGCCGCGGCGCAGGCCAACCTGGGAATGATTTACCGCGACGGCGCTGAGGGCGTAAAGCAGGATTATGAGCAGGCGCGCAAATGGTTTGGCATGGCCGCCGAGCAGGGCAACGTCCTGGCCCAGACCAAACTGGGCTGGATGTATGCCAAGGGACAGGGCGGCGCCGCGGATTCCACCGAGGCGGCAAAGTGGTTCGCCAAGGCTGCCAGTCAGGGTGACGCAGATGCCCAAGTGCAATTGGGCTGGATGTACCAGCAGGGCCAGGGCGTAGCCAGGGATTTTGCCAAGGCCATCAGTTGGTATGGCAAGGCCGCGGCACAGAAGAACGCCATAGCCGCCAACAATCTCGGCGTCCTGTATCGCGACGGCCGCGGCGTGCCGGCCAATGCCAGCGAGGCGGAAAAATGGTTCCGCATCGGTGCCGACGCCGGCGACATCAATGCGCAGAGCAACCTGGCACAACTACTGGAACAGAGCAAACCTGCGGACGCCCTCGCCTATTACCGCAAAGCCGCGGAGCAGGGCGTGGCCAGCGCCCAGGGCCGTCTGGGCTGGCTGATCATGAAATCTGGCGGCGATGCGAAGGAAGCAGCTCAGTGGCTGAACAAGGCGGCGGAACAGGGCGATGCCGCGGCGCAAAACAATCTGGGCGTGTTGTATGAACTTGGCCAAGGCGTGAACAAGGATCCCGTGCGGGCGGCCAACTGGTACCAGAAGGCGGCGGAGCAGGGTGATGCCGCGGCGCAAAACAATATTGGCGTGATGTATCGCGATGGTGCGGGGGTCAGCCAGAACATGGATCAGGCCATCGCCTGGTTCCGAAGATCCGCCCAGCAGGGCTACACCAAGGCCATGCTCAATCTGGGGGGCATCTATGAACGCATGATGAAAGCATCGGCGCCTGTCGCCGCTCCACAACAAACACC
>JBAWGM010000519.1:0-4453 GCA_049592895.1 Thiobacillaceae bacterium
GGAAGATGCACAGGAGGCCGACATCGCGCTTGCGCTCGCCGGCGTCGCCGATGCGCTGATCAAATTCTTCGATCAGGCACGGGAGGTCATCGCCGGCTTCGAGGCCACGCCCGAATACCTGCAGACCACGAAGATTGTCGACGAGTTCTTCCCGCGCCTGGCCGACGTGCTGGTGATCCAGTTGATCGGCCAGACCGGTTCGGCCCTCATACCGCTCGGCGTGCTGCTCGGCTTGTTCGAGATGACCCGGCTGCCGGCGGACCCAGCCAAGTTCCAGGTCGAGCATGTGCGCCAGGTCGTGCGCTGGGACCGCTTCGGCCCGCTGCTGAAAGTCCCCACCGGCATATTGAGCGAGGTGTATGGCTGGGGCACGCCGGACTTCAAGGGCAACACGCTGGTGATGAACCTGGGTGGCTTTCTCGACCACTTCTGCGACACCCTCGCGCTGCGCCCCATGCCACGCTCGGTCGAGGAATTCCTGGTCGGCCATCCGGTGCCCGAAGCCGACACCGACCCGGCCGCACAATTGTTTGCCAGCGTCGCCAAGGGGCTCGGGGTCGGCGCCTATGATGTCGGCGTGTCGCTCTATCCCCTGCGCCCGAGCAGCGCCGGTGCGAGCGACGGCGGGCTGGGCCTGTCGCCCTATGTGATCGCCACGACTGACACACATATCGAGCTGTCCGCTGACCTTTCGCTTGAGGTCGCGGCATCGACCGACATCGAAACTGGCCTGGCCCTGCTGCTGCGCGCCGGCCAAAATCCGCAACTGCTCACCGGTCTGCTCGATTCGCCCGCCGCGAGCGCCGCCGATTCGAATCTTGCGCTGACGCTGCGCTTTGCCGATCCGGACGGCGCTCGACTCGCGTTGTTTTCCGCTGCCGGCATTTCCTTCGATGTCGCCGCGCTACGCGCCGGCATCGCCTTCACGGGCGGCGCGGACCTCGACCCCTCGCTCGCCGCCGGCATCGATGACGGCCGCATCACCATCGCGCCCGACCCGAACGACGGCTTCCTCGCCTCACTGCTTCCTGCCTCGGGCGCGACCATGACGCTCAAGCTCGACATCACCTGGTCGCACCGCTTCGGCCTGCGCATCCACGGCGGTGCCGGGCTGCAGACGACGCTTACGGTGCATCAGCGCTTCGGCCCACTGCAGTTGGACTCCATCGATCTGGCGATCGCAGGCGACGGCGACGGACTCAGCGTGCGCGCCCTGCTCAGCGGCGCGGTCAGCCTCGGCCCGGTAACGGCGGTCGTGGCCGGTACGGGTACTGCGATCGCGCTGCGCTTCCAGCAAGGCAACCTCGGCGCGGTGGATTTGGGTGCGGACTTCATCCCGCCCTCCGGCATTGGTCTCGCAATCGAGGTTCCCGGCGTGCTTGAAGGCGGCGGTGTGCTGTTCCACGATCCGGTGCAGGCGGTCTATGCTGGTGTTCTTCAACTCTCGCTGCACGAGGTGATCAATCTGACTGCGTTTGGTCTGATTGCCACCCGCCTACCCAATGGCAGCAAGGGTTACTCGCTGCTTGTCTTCATCACCGCCGACGGGTTTGAGCCGATCCAGCTCGGCCTGGGTTTCACGCTCTTGGGCATTGGCGGCATGGTCGCAGTCAACCGCACCTTCGACGAGAGCGTGCTGCGCGACGGGCTGAAGAACGACACGCTCGGCAAGCTCCTGTTTCCGAGCAATCCGGTCGCCAACGCGCCCGCCATCATCCAGGCCATCGGTGTCGCCTTCCCGGCCAGGCGTGGCAGCTATCTGGTCGGCCTGCTGGTGCGCATCGGCTGGTTCACGCCCACCCTGGTCACGGCCGATCTGGCGCTCATCGTCGAGTTCGGCGCACGCAAGCGGCTCCTGGTCCTGGGCCGCGTGCGCGCGCTGCTGCCCTCGCCCGATCACGTCCTGCTGCGCATCACGCTCGACGCGATCGGCGTGTTCGACTTCGATGCCGGCACCGCCGCGATCGACGCAGTGCTGGTCGATTCGCGCCTGCTCGAGCGCTTCGTCATCAGCGGCGCAGCGGCATTGCGCGCGCGCTGGAGTTCGCCGCGCAGCTTCGCCCTGGCGGTGGGCGGCATGAACAAGGGCTTCGCCGCGCCGGCCGACTTCCCGGTGCTGGAGCGCGTGACCCTGAGCCTCACCACCGGGGACAACCCGCGCCTCACCTGCGAGGCCTATTTCGCGCTCACCTCCAACACCGTGCAGTTCGGCGCCGCGGCCCACCTGTATGCGGCGGCCTATGGCTTCAGCGTCACCGGTGATGCCGGCTACGACGTCTTGATCCAGCTCGACCCCTTCCATTTCCTGGCCGACTTCTTCGCCAGCATGCAGCTCAAGCGCGGTTCGAGCAATCTGTTCAAGGTCAAGGTCGAGGGCGCGCTCGAAGGTCCGGCGCCGCTCACGGTGCGGGCCAAGTGCAGTTTCGAGATCCTGTGGTGGGACGTGTCGATCCGGGTCAACGCCACGCTTGCGGAAGGCAGCACGCCGCCCTTGCCGGCGGCGGTGAATGTGCTCGATCAGCTCAAGGCCGCGCTCGGGGATAGCCGTAACTGGCATGCCGAGCTGCCAGAGGCACAGACGCGCGTGGTGACGCTCGCCGAGGCGCAGAACGGCTCGACCATCCGGGTGCATCCGCTTGGCACGCTGAGTGTGCGCCAGGGCGTGGTGCCCTTGAACCTGGAACGCGACATCGACCGCTACGGCGAGGCGCCGGTGGCCGGCAGCAAGCGCTTCACAGTCGGCGCCCTGACCCTGGGTGACGCGGGCACGGATTCAAGTCCGGTGCGTGACGACTTCGCGCCGGCGCAGTTCTTCGAGATGAGCGATGAGGCGAAGCTGGCTGCGCCGTCCTACGAGACCATGGACGCTGGGGTCGCCTTCGGCGCGCCGGATTATGCCTTCGAGCTGGCCAGCGGGCTGGCCTCGCCGCTGGACTACGAGACGGTGATCGTCGATGCACAGGCGGCGCCCAACGAGACACCGCCGCCCTATCGGCTGACCGATGTACTGCTCGAACTGCATGTAAGCGCGGGCGCGGCCGGACGCTCGGTGCTGCGCAGCGCCGCCGCGCCTGTCCCAACGCCCTTCGCCACCTTGCGCGCGCCCGCCTTCGCGGTCATCGACGAAACACTTGCCGCCCTGCCACAATCCAGCGGGCTCAGCTTCGCCGAGGCCCAGGCTATCGCCAGCACTGCCACTACCCGACTGCGGACCGTGCCGGCGTTCGAGGCGTCATGAATTCGCAACTAACGCCTCAGGAAGGAACGCAACATGGCTGACGCAAATCTCGTCTTTCTGCCTTGGGTGCGCCAAGGCATGGCCGCGCGCCTCGCCGCGCCGGACCCGCTTTCAACGCCGCTGCCTGCGCAAGCGAGCTTGAAAGCGCGGCTGGACATCAACGGCGAGGAAGGCGCGACCATGCCGCTCGTCATCGCCGGCGCGGGCGAGGTGATCGGCCTGGATGCGCGCCAGGTGGTGCGGATGGAGCCGCCGCCGGACACGACCGACTATGAGTCCAATGATCTTGTCGCCATCGAGTTCGACAACCCCGACCTGCCCTGGCTTTTCACGCCTGCGGCGGCCGACGTGCAGGGCCGGCTGCGGCCCTGGCTGGTGCTGGTGGTGGTGCGCAAGGGCGATGGCGTGGTGCTGCGCCCACCCGGCACGGAAGCGGTGCCGGTGCTTGAGATTGCCCCGCCCGCACGGCCGGCCGACGAGCTGCCCGACCTTGCCGAATCGTGGGCGTGGACGCATGCGCAACTCGCCGCGCCCGCAGGGGCGAGTGTGGACGCGCTGCGCAGCCTGCTCGCGACCCAGCCCGAGCGCAGCGTGGCACGGCTCATCTCGCCGCGATTGCTCGAGCCGTTCACGCGCTACCTCGCTTGCGTCGTGCCGGCATTCGAAGCGGGACGTCTGGCCGGACTCAAGCTGCCCATCAGCGGCACCAACGCAAGCAAGCTCGCACCGGCGTGGGAGAGCGGGGCGCAGGCGCCGGCGCAGATTGCGCTGCCGGTTTACCACCACTGGGAGTTCGCCACCGGCGCGCGCGAGGACTTCGAGTCGCTGGTGCGCAAGCTGGTGCCGCGCGACCTTGCCGGGCTCGTCGGTCGCCGGCCGATGAGCCTCGATCAGCCCGGCTTTCCGGTGAGCAATGTGCCGCTGCCGGCGCTGCCGCTCGAAGGCGCGTTGCAGCCGGTGAACGCCCCGCGCACGGCCTGGCCCGATGCGCAGAGCGTTGGTTTGCAAGCCACGCTGCGTTCCATCGTCAATGCGGCGGCGTTGCCCGCGCCGAACGGCATCGACCCTCTGGTCGGTCCGCCGATCTACGGCCGCTGGTATGCGCAGCGCAGCCAGGTCGGCGACGCCGCCGTGCCGGCGACCTGGCTCGATGACCTGAACCTCGACCCGCGCGAACGCGTCGCCGCGGCCCTCGGCACGCGGGTGATTCAGGAC
>JBAWGM010000520.1:0-17183 GCA_049592895.1 Thiobacillaceae bacterium
AACTGTGTGGTTTTGAAGCGGGCCTTGATCAGCCGCTGTTTCTCATCAGCGGCCCCTGCGTGATTGAATCCGAGCAACTGGCCATGGATACGGCGGGTCGGCTCAAGGAAATCTGCGCCTCGCTGAACGTGCCATTCATCTACAAATCCTCGTTTGACAAGGCCAACCGCTCATCGGCGAAAAGCTTTCGCGGCCTGGGCGTGGACGAAGGACTGCGCATCCTTTCCGAAGTGAAGAAGAAGATCGGCGTGCCGGTACTGACCGATGTTCATGAGGACACGCCGCTGAAAGAGGTTGCAGCGGTGGTGGATGTGCTGCAGACGCCGGCGTTCCTGTGCCGGCAGACCAACTTCATCCAGAATGTGGCGCGCCAGGGCAAGGCGGTCAACATCAAGAAGGGCCAGTTTCTTGCTCCCTGGGACATGCAAAATGTGGTGGACAAGGCCCGTGCGGTGGGCAACGACCAGATCATGGTGTGCGAGCGCGGGGTGAGCTTCGGCTACAACACGCTCATTTCCGATATGCGCGGCTTGATGGTCATGCGCGACACCGGCTGTCCCGTGGTGTTTGACGCCACCCACTCGGTGCAGCAGCCCGGTGGGCAGGGCGACAGGTCCGGCGGCCAGCGCGAATTTGTCCCGGTGCTGGCGCGCGCTGCGGTCGCATCCGGCGTTGCGGGACTGTTCGCTGAAACCCATCCTGATCCGGAACGTGCCCTGTCAGATGGGCCCAATGCCTGGCCGCTGCACATGATGCAGGAATTGCTCGAGACCCTGAAGGAAATCGACACGCTGGTAAAGCAGCGCGGGTTTTTGGAAGACAAAGTGGAAAGAAATTGAACAAGGAGGACAGGAGTACAAGAGGAATACAAAGCGGAAAACCTCACGTCCCCATGTCCTCTTTGTAAGATCTGAACTAGAGGAAAAGAGTTGAGCGCAATCGTTGATGTAATTGCCCGCGAGATCCTGGATTCGCGTGGCAACCCCACAGTGGAAGCAGATGTATTGCTCGAGTCCGGCGTAATGGGCCGGGCGGCGGTGCCCTCCGGCGCGTCCACGGGCAGCCGCGAGGCCCTCGAATTGCGCGACGGCGACAAGTCGCGCTATCTGGGCAAGGGCGTGCTGAGGGCGGTCGAAAACGTCAACACGGAAATCTGTGAAGCCCTGCTGGGGCTGGATGCCGAGGACCAGGCCTTTATCGACCGCACCCTGATTGAACTGGACGGCACCGCGACCAAATCGCGCCTGGGCGCCAATGCCATTCTTGCCGTATCCGTGGCGACGGCGCGGGCCGCGGCGGAACAGGCTGGCCTGCCTCTGTATCGCTATCTGGGCGGCGCGGCGCCCATGAGTCTGCCGGTTCCGCTGATGAACATCATCAATGGCGGGGTACATGCCAACAACAGCATAGACATGCAGGAATTCATGATCATTCCTGTCGGTGCCGAAAGCTTCCGTGAAGCCTTGCGCTATGGCGCCGAAGTGTTCCATGCCTTGAAGAAGCTGCTGAATGGCAAGGGCATGGCCACCACCGTGGGCGATGAGGGCGGCTTTGCGCCCAATCTGGAATCCAATGAAACCGCTCTCAAGCTGATTGTAGAGGCCATTTCCGCCGCCGGTTTCACGCCCGGCGAGGACATCGCTATCGGGTTGGACTGTGCTGCCAGCGAGTTTTACAAGGACGGCAAGTATCACATCAAGGCCGAAGGCCTCAAGCTCGGTTCAACACAGTTCGCCGATTATCTGGCAGCCTGGTGCGACAGGTATCCTATCCTCAGCATCGAGGATGGCATGGCGGAGGACGACTGGGAAGGCTGGGCAATCCTGAGCAAAAAGCTGGGCCGCAAAATCCAACTGGTGGGGGATGATATCTTCGTGACCAACGCAAAGATTCTCCGGCAAGGGATAGAAAAAGGTATCGCCAACTCCATCCTGATCAAACTCAACCAGATCGGGACCCTGAGCGAGACTTTCGAGGCAATCGAAACCGCCAAGCGTGCGGGCTATACTTGCGTCATTTCGCATCGCTCCGGCGAAACCGAGGACTCGACGATTGCGGATCTGGCGGTGGCCACCAATGCCCTGCAGATCAAGACCGGGTCGCTGTCCCGATCGGATCGTATGGCCAAGTACAATCAGTTGCTGCGGATTGAAGAGGAACTGGGTGAGGGCGCCGCCTATCCGGGCAAAGAGGCGTTCTACTCCATTCGTTGATTGATGACGCTACTCGTGGACAGCGCAGAAAGATGCTTGGTCGGTGAACGAGGGCGGGGCGAGCAATCATCTTGCCGGACGAGATTGTCGAGACAAGCGTGAAGTGGCTCACCCCGGCGCTTATTGTGCTGATCCTGCTATTACAATACCCGCTCTGGTTTGGCGACACGGGGTGGCTAAGGCTGCTGTCCGACAATCGCAAAGTGGAAGAGCAGCGCCAGTTGAATGACAAACTACGTCAGCGCAATGCAGCCTTTGCCGCGGAGGTGCAGGATCTCAAACAGGGCAAGGACGCCATAGAGGAGCGGGCACGTTCCGAACTGGGCATGATCCGCCCCGGTGAAGTCTATGTCAGGGTGATTGGCAGTGCAGTTTCGCGGGAGTCGCAAGAGAACAAGCAATGAGTGAATTGCAGATCGCATTGGCGGTATTCGGCGCAGTGGCCGTGCTCGGCGTCCTGGGCTATAACCGCATCCAGGAGCGGCGTTATCGTAAGCAGGCCGAAGCCACCTTCCGCTCGCTGGAACGCGACCCCCTCATGGACAAGGCTCCCGTTGAGGCGTATTCCCCACCGGCAAGGGTGCCTAATCAACGGGTCGAACCGGAAATGCGCGAGCCCCAGTTCGAACATGATTTGTCCGGGCTGGATCGGGCCACCGGACTGCAGGAGCCGCGTTTCGAGCAAGCGCCGCAGCCTGTTTCCACCCCGGTCGCCCAACCAACCGAAACCCTGGCGCCAAAACCGGCACCGGCTCAGGAAGTGCCCAAGCCAGCGCCCCGCGTTGTGGTTCCGCCAAAGCCGGTACACGAGGCCGCTCCGTCGCCCCGCGTCGTGGTTCCCGCCAAGCCCGTGCAGGAGGCCGCTCCGTTGGCGCCGGTCCCGCCATACAGCCCGCATGAGCAGGCCATTGAATATCGCATTCAGGTCAAGGGCGATGGCATACTGTCCGGCGTCTTTTCCGATGCGGTGGCGCAATCCCGAACCCTGGGAAAACAGGTGCGCTGGATGGGCTACCCGGTCAACGGCGATAGCTGGGAGGAGCTTCGCCTCTGGTCTGACGTCCATTACCGGGAAATCATCGTGAGCATGCAACTGGCCGACCGCAATGGCAGCGTCAGCGAGCAGGAATTGACTGCCCTGTGTGCCCTGGTGCGCGACGCTGCCGAGCCGCACAGCCTGCGAGTCAGCTGTGATGATTTCGTAAGCGCGCTGGAACGGGCCCGGGTCCTGGATCTTTTCTGCGTCGATGTCGATGTGCTGATCGGGCTCAACGTGGTCGCTCGTGGGGAAGAGAGCCTGCCCATGAACCACGTGCGCCAGGAGGCAGATATTGCCGGCATGGTGCTCGCTCCCGACGGCACCTATCAGCTCCAGGATCGGCGCGGCGAAATCCTGTTTTCCCTGTGCAACCACGAATCGACACCCTTCTCGCCTGAGAGCCTCGTCAGCTTTTCCACGCGTGGAGTGACCCTGCTGTTCGATGTGCCCCGGGTGCCGGATGGCCTGAAGATCTTTGACAGCATGGTTGCGCTGGGCCGCAAACTGGCCCATGAGGTCAATGGTTTGCTGGTGGACGACAACCTGCGGCCGCTGACCGACACCGGCATAGAGCGGATTCGTCAGCAGCTTGCGCAGATCTATGGCCGTATGGAAACCCGGGGTATTTCCGCCGGCAGCGACCTGGCGCTGCGGCTGTTTTCCTGAGGTACCTCTGATTAAGTCCTTCATGGGCCCATGAAAGGTTTAATCGGAGATCCCCTGACCGTCCCGGCTGAGGCTGAGGCCCAGGCCCGGCGTCTACGCGAGCAGCTCGAACATCACAATTATCGCTACTACGTACTCGACGATCCGGAGATTCCGGACAGCGAATATGACCGGCTGTTCCGCGAGCTTCAGGCCCTCGAGACGCAATATCCCCAGTTGCTTACTCCCGAGTCGCCCACGCAGCGGGTGGGCGGGAAAGTGCTGGATTCCTTCGCTCCGGTGCGCCATGCGGTACCCATGCTGTCCATCGAAACCGAGTCTGACGCCAGCCCTGCCGGAGCGGTAAATTTCGACAGGAAGGTTCGCAACAAGCTGAAATTGAACGAGTCGGATCCGCCCGTCGAATATGCTGCCGAACTCAAGTTCGATGGCCTGGCGATCAATCTGCGATACGTGGGCGGAGTGCTGGTTCAGGGGGCGACGCGTGGCGATGGCGAAACCGGCGAAGATGTCACGGAAAATGTCCGCACCATCCGCGGCATTCCCCTCAAGCTGGCGGCAGATCGTGTACCCGCCGTGCTGGAAGTACGGGGCGAAGTCATCATGAAGCACGCCGACTTTGAGCGCTACAACGCGCGGCAGCGTGCGCAGGGCAAACCGCCTCTTATCAACCCGCGCAACGGTGCCGCAGGCAGCATCCGCCAATTGGATTCCAAGCTTGCCGCGCAGCGACCGCTTTCCTTCTTTGCCTATGGCATTGGCGAAACGCAGGGCTGGGCCTTGCCACCCACGCATAGCGCGCTGCTTGATGGGCTGGCCAATCTCGGCATCCCTGTCAGTGAACAGCGCACGGTTGGCGCAGGCGCGGGTGCGCTCGTCGCCTTTCATCAAGACATAGCGGCCAAGCGCGACAGCTTGCCGTTCGACATTGACGGGGTGGTGTACAAGGTCAACTCGCTCGCTCTGCAGGACAAGCTGGGATTTCGCAATCGCGAGCCGGCATGGGCAGTAGCGCACAAGTATCCTGCGCAGGAGCAGATTACCCAGGTGCTGGATATCGGTGTGCAGGTGGGACGCACCGGTGCCATTACGCCCGTGGCCCGGCTCACCCCGGTGTTTGTCGGCGGTGTGACGGTGACCAATGCGACGCTGCACAATGAGGACGAGGTTCGCCGCAAGGACGTCATGATCGGCGACTGGGTATCAGTGCGTCGCGCAGGCGATGTGATTCCTGAAGTGGTGTCAGTCATCAAGGAGCGGCGTCCGACCGATGCCAGACATTTTGTCATGCCCAGCCGCTGCCCGATTTGTGGCAGCCGTGTGGTGCGCCTCGCGGACGAGGCGGTGGCGCGCTGCACTGGCGGCCTGTATTGTCCTGCGCAGCGCAAGCAGGCCCTGCTGCATTTTGCCTCGCGCCGGGCCATGGATATCGAAGGCTTGGGAGAAAAACTGGTCAATCAACTGGTCGACCAGGGCATGGTGCGCACCGCGGCGGATATCTACGGTTTGCAATTGGACCAGGTGGCCGGTTTGGAGCGGATGGCGGGGAAATCCGCTTCCAACCTCCTGGACGCAATCGAGAAGAGCAAGCACACCACTTTGGCACGCTTCATCTTTGCTCTCGGCATTCGCAATGTGGGCGAAGCCACGGCAAAAGACTTGGCCAGACATTTCGGCAGGCTGGCGGACTTGATGACGGCTGACGAGGCGGGGCTCGCGCAGGTGCCGGATGTCGGGCCAGTCGTCTCGCAAAGCATCACGCAGTTTTTTGCCGAACCGCACAATCAAGCAGTCATCGCGCAGTTGCGGGCCGCTGGTATCATCTGGGTCGAGCATGCATCTGCCGTCAGGCTCGGCGCCGGGCCGCTGGCCGGCAAGACCTTGGTGCTTACCGGGACCTTGCCCAGCCTGGGCCGGGAAGCCGCGAAGGAAAAGATCGAGGCAGCGGGTGGCAAGGTGGCCGGCTCGGTATCAAAAAAAACCGACTATGTGGTGGCGGGCGCCGAGGCGGGCAGCAAACTGGCAAAGGCCCAGGAATTGGGCGTCGCCATTTTGAACGAAGAAGAATTGCTGAAATTGCTCGGAGTGGTGGGGGATCCGGCCGCTTCCAGGATTGATAAGGAATGACAACAATGCAAACGGTCAAGAAGGCTGTCTTCCCGGTGGCGGGACTGGGTACGCGATTTCTCCCCGCGACCAAGGCCAGTCCCAAGGAAATGCTGCCCATCGTCGACAAGCCGCTGATCCAGTATGCGGTGGAAGAAGCCGTGGCGGCGGGCATCACCGATATCATCTTCATCAGCAGCCGCACCAAGCGCACGGTGGAAGACCACTTCGACAAGGCCTACGAACTGGAAACCGAACTGGCGATGCGCGGCAAGGACGAGACCCTGGAACTGGTCAAGTCGATACGGCCGGCGGGGGTCAATTTCATCTACATCCGCCAGGCGGAGGCGCTCGGCCTGGGCCATGCCGTGCTGTGCGCCCAGCCGGTAGTGGGCAATGAACCCTTTGCCGTGATTCTGGCGGACGACCTGCTGGATGCGGACATCCCGGTAATGAAGCAGATGGTCGAGCAGTACAACTATTACCGCTGCTCGATTCTTGGGGTGCAGCAGGTGGCGCGCGAGGATGCCGCCTCCTACGGCATCGTGGACGCCAGCGCGCTGACTGACCGCATATCCCGGGTGAACGCCATCGTGGAAAAACCCGAACCCAAGGACGCGCCCTCAACGCTGGGCGTAGTGGGGCGGTATATTCTGACCCCGCGCATTTTTCACTTCATTCAAAGTCTGGAGCCTGGCGCGGGTGGCGAACTGCAACTCACCGATGCGATTTCCGCGTTGCTGAAAGAGCAGCAGGTGCTGGCATATGCCTATGATGCGGTGCGCTATGACTGCGGAAGCAAACTGGGTTATCTGCAGGCCACGGTGGAACATGCCCTGCGCCACCCCGAAGTTGCGGAGGAATTTGCCGCCTATCTCAAGCGCCGGCTCTGTTAAGGAAGGCCGCAACGGCTGCCTTGCGATTGCGAACGAAGCGGCGCGCCAGCGTTGTTGAAACGAATGGCTGACTGGACCGCCACGAGGTTCTGACTCTGGCGCTGAAGGATGGCGCGACTTCAGCTTGTCCCTAAACCGGCGCTTATCGAGTCGATCAAATCCGACGCGGATATTGAAGGGGGATGGCCGTTCTCCTTCCAGACCCGCTCGCCGGCTGCGCCATGCAAATAGACACCGGCTTCCAGCGCCGGACCCGGTTCCAGACCTTGCGCGATCAGTCCTGCAATCAGGCCGGTCAGTACGTCGCCCATGCCTGCTGCGGCCATGGCCGGACAGCCGCTGGAGTTGACGCTGAAGCTTCCGTCCGGCTGGGCAATCACACTGCCTGCGCCCTTGAGCACAGTCCAGGCGCGAAATGATTCGGCAATCCTTCGGGCGGCCGCCGACCGGTCCGCCTGCACCTCCGCGACACTGCAGCCAAGCAGGCGTGCGGCTTCGCCCGGATGCGGGGTCAGCAGCGTGGGTAGGGAGCGGCGCACGAGCGTGTCCTTGACCTCACCGTGGGACGCCAGCAGATTCAAGCCATCCGCGTCCAGCACCAGTGGGCAGGGCAGGGCGAGTGCCTTTTTCAGCAGGGCGAGCGCGTGTTCGCCCTGGCCCAATCCCGGGCCCAGCGCCATCACGCTTAGTTGCGCGTCTTCCACCAGTTTTTCGGGCGCCGCGAACATGAGTTCCGGGCGGGTGAAGTCCACCGTCACCCGCTCATCCAGCAAACCCACCGTTACTCGGCCTGCGCCGCTTTTGAGGGCTGAACGGCCGGCCAGAAGCGCGGCCCCCACGGTTCCCGGCGCGCCGCCCACAACGCCAACCCAGCCAAATTGCCCCTTATGGCTGTCTCGGGGACGGGGTGGGAGCAGCGAATATTGCATGTCGAAACCTTTATTAATTGCCTAAACTCAAAACATAATAGTTTAGGCCGGCGATTGGGTCGGTGCTGCGGTTTCAGGCGGCGCCAGTTCAGAGCGATTTTCCGGCGCAGCAAATTGGAGAAATGTATGGATAAACACCGTGACAATCTTACCTCTTCGGGGGCGCACGTACTTGACTGCGGAAGTGACGACCAGTGCACCGTGCTCACCTGCGAAATGTGCCTGACGGAACTACCGGAGAGCGATGCGATACGCGAAGAGGCGGCTGATTACATTGCCCACTTCTGCGGGTTGGATTGCCTGGAACTCTGGCGCAGGCAGGGCAAGAGGCGCTCAACAGATAGGCAGGAACCTTGATTCCACGTCGAGAGCAGAACCCGGATGCGCGAAGCTGGCGGTGGCGACTACAGCCTCCCGTTTCATCGCGCCGGGATTCTGCTTCCGTATTGATCTTGAAGATCGCCCGGCTGCGTGTCGCGCTTGGCCAAAGCGCAGGCTTCGCTTAATCAACAGACCCAAGACCCGGCGGCAACCTATTGATTGCCGCGGCCTTCATCCCGGTTCCAGGGGCGGTTTTCGCCCGTCGGCCTCTGATATGTCTGGTTGCCTGGCGCGCCAGGCAGGGTCTGCGCGTTTCCTCCCTGCCTGCTTTCTTGCCGTGGCGGAAACTCGAAAGGTCTTTGGCGTTCCGATCGATTCTGTAGCCCCGAGGGTGCAGGGTGGCTGGCGCCCGGCGGAACCGCTCTTTGCACTGGAGCGGGATGAGCGGGTCCTGGAACGGGTTGGGCAGGCGGCGTAACAGGACGAATACTAAACGGAACCGTTCTGCGCACGTTGCCCGGCATAGGATTAAAGACCGGGCTGCCAGTGCTTTGCGGCGGCTGCCCAGGCGCTGGAGCAGTGCGAACGTCGCCAAAGCGCGGCGGCAAGGGGAGGGGCCTGCGTTCAGGGCCGGCCTGTGGGCCTAACGGCGGCCGCGGTAGCGTACGAGTCTCGCGATCGCGCAGTGAGGGCGGCTTCACAATTTTAGGCGCTCGGCCGGCCTGAGGCGGTAGAGACCGGGGCCCTTCGTTTTTCCAGGGCAGCGTTCGCTCGCGCGGAGGATGGCCGGCAACCACCTGGCGGGTAATGATGTCGCGAGGCGGACGCAGGCCCGCTGGAGCGCCGCCGGTGAGGCTCAGGCGTGAAGGTTTGATCGGCAGTTCGCCATGCACCGGGCGGTAGTCGTCATGGCGAACGTCGGTCACCGGCGTGGCACGGAACCTCGCCCGGCCGAACTTGTCCGCGGGCACGGTAACGACGGCGCGGGGCAGGCTGGCATTGTGGTAGTGAATATTGTTCACATTGATCACTGTCGTGCGGCTGACAACCACATTGTTGACAATGCGCGGTCCGCCCCATCCGGCCCAATGCGGGTGGTCGCGGAAATCGCGCCGGCCCCACCAGGGCAGGACAGGCTCGCCCCAGCTCAAGGCAACCCAGGACAGGCCGGGCGCACCGAAGCCGGCGCGCAGGGAGACGTCCCCGCGGACCAGAAAGCTCACCAGAGCGGGGCAATAGTCCGATCGCCTCACGACAGGTCCGGGCGCCCAAGCCCACAAGCCACCGATTTCCACCCAGCGGCCATAATGGAATGGCGCCCAGCCCCAGGGCGCGTCATCGATCCACGTCCATTCGTAGTAAGGGTCCCAGACCCAGGAACCGGTGCTGTAGGGAATCCAGTCCGCACCGACACCGTAGGGTATCCAGACCGGACCGTACTCATGCACGATGCGCCACTGCCCATAATTGTCCAGATCTTCCGCGCCATAGACATCGGGCGGAAGATAACGGGTGCTGACTGATTCCGTCATCCGGCTTGTGCGCTCATCGTTCCAGCGATCCCAGGCATCGGGCGCCGGCGCCGCATAGGTAGCCACCTGGGCCGGATTGGTGCCGGTGACGACAATATCCTCGGAAGGATAGATGCTCATGGAGCGGCCATCGGCCGTGGTGACGGTGGCGCGGCCGCCATCCCGGGTGATGAAATGAGTGTTCTGAGCGTCCACATCCACCCGGTAATTGCCGGGATGCTCGATCGTGAAGACTGCGTTGGGCGTATCGACTTCCACCGCGTCGCCTTCCGCAATATTGCGGATGTCGAAGGAAACCAGGCCGTCGGTAAGCTCGAACTGAATAAAGTGCTCTTCCTGGTTCACCAGGCTTAGCTGAGTATTCTCATCCGCCCGCACGAAGCTGCGGCTGCCGAATTGCACTTCAAGATTGGCGTTTTGCCCGGTGTAGAGCGCATCCCCTTCAGCCAAGGGCAGATTGGCAGGCGCGCTGACCCAGTCTTCCGCGCCCGGGCGCCAGTAGGAAACCTGTCCGTCGATGAAGCTCAGGCGCGGCGGGGTGGGCGTCCATGTCTCTTCATCATCGGCCCGCGCGGACGCAGCGGGCAGCAATAGCAGCAACAGAACGGGTATGAACAGCATACGACGCACGTGTTCCATAATGCTTCCTTTAATCGATTGGCCGTTGGCATGGCAACTCATGCGATTTCCTGAAGCTTTGGCCATGCGGAATCCAATTGGTTCTGACCCGGTTGGAGTTTCACCTTTCATTTATAGGACGGCCGACTGATGGAGATGAGGGTTCTTCTGCCCGTAGCCATTTCATTCTTGCGCATGATCAGATTAAATGCTTGATCTCATGCTCGATCGGACCTCAAAGTTTGCCCGCCGCCTGCTGATTGGCGGACGGGTGCAGGGGGCGGAGTACCGCCCCTTTGTGTGCCGTCTCGCCCACGGCCTGAGCCTGAAGGGCCGGGTAAGAAATGTCTCCGGGCAGGTGCAGATTCATGTTGGCGGTCAAAGGCGTGGGGGCTACCACTTGATGTGCGACGCGCGGCGCAATGATGCCGTCGCTCGCCCGCGCGATCGCGAACGGCGCGTCGCCAAACCATTGGCGGCCTTGTTTCCTGCTGATGGCTATGCCCTGGTGCAGGCGGTGCGACCGGCTTCATGCCAGTTTGGCGCGTGCGCTGCTGGACCAGGCTGTGCAACTGAGGCAGAACACGGAACTGTGCAACGTGGGGCTCACCGGCGGCGTGTTCCAGAATCGGCCGCTCACCGAACAAGCCAAGGCACTGCTGGATAACGCAGGCTTTCAGGTGCGCTGCTGGTGCCGGTCAATGATGCCGGCGTATGCTTGGGGCAAGTGATGGAATTTCTCTACTCAGGTTACGAACCATGAACGAAGACCGCATCCTCCTGGCACACGGCAACGGCGGGCGCTTCATGCGCGAACTGATCACGGAGGTGTTTGCAAAACATCTCGCCAATCCGGCTTTGGATACCGACGCAGATGCGGTGCTTCTGCCCGGATTGAGCGGCGAAATCATGGTTACCACCGATGGTTTTACTGTGCAGCCGCTGGAATTTCCCGGCGGCAATCTAGGCTCCCTCGCTGTCCATGGGGTGGTGAACGATCTCGCCGTGGCGGGCGCGGAGCCGCGATACTTCACGCTTTCCGCCATCATTGAGGAAGGCCTGGAAGTGGCGGTGCTGGAGCGCCTGATTGCCAGCTTTGCCTGCGCTGCCAAGGAAAACGGCGTGCAGGTGGCGGCCGGCGACACCAAGGTGGTGCGGCGCGGGGAAGGGGGCGGGTTGTATGTTTCCGTCGCCGGCATCGGCGTGCGCGCCGCGCGGCAGCCGCTCCATCTCAAACAGATCTCGCCAGGCGACCGGGTGCTGGTGTCCGGTCCGGTCGGCGACCATGGCATTTCAGTGATGCTGGCGCGCGAACAGTTCGGCCTGTCCGGCGAGGTGCAATCCGATTCAGCTTCGGTTCTACCCTTGGCGCGGGCCGTTTGGAATCTGTCCGGCGTGAAATTCCTGCGCGATCCCACTCGCGGCGGGCTGGCTACGGTGGCGCATGAGATTGCCCACGCCACGGCCTGCACCGTAGTGCTGGAGCAGAAGCGCATTCCGGTCAGAGACGCGGTGGCTTCGGTGTGCGAGATGCTGGGTTACGATCCCTATTACCTGGCCTGCGAAGGCCGCATAGTGGTGGTGGCGGCGCCAGAGGCGGCCGAGTCCGTATTGTCTGCCTGGCACGCCTTGCCAGGCGGCGAAGACGCGGCGCTGATCGGCCGAATTAATGCAGGCCGCGCCCAGGTGGTGTTGGAAACTGAACTGGGTGGACGCCGCGTGCTGGACGAACTGGAAGACGACCCGTTGCCGCGCATCTGCTAGGACCTGTTAACGCTTGCGTTATGCCTGCGAGAAGATTGCTTCGTAATGCAGGCCGCGATCCGCGTCGCGCGAGGCTATTGCGACCCGGACCCGAAGTATTCAATCCTCCGAATCGATGCCGGCGTCTTTCCCGGGGAAATCTGCGGCGCGCTCGATGCGCCGGACGAATACCTTCATTTCCTTTGCCGCCTGAATATCGCCTCGGGCTTCGGCCACTACAATGCCCTGGCGATAACAGGCGAGCGCTTCCTGCGGCAGATCTGCGTCGGTCAGCGCTTTGCCCAGCAATTTCCAGGCGGCGGAATAGAAGGGATCCAAATCCACTGCCGCGCGCAGTTGAACGATCGCCTCTGTGGCGTTGCCGACTTTCAAAAGCTCATTGCCCAGCGAAAAGCGCAACAGCGCCCCGTCGCGCGGCGTGCCGACAAGTTTGAGCAGGTTGTCCAATGTGGTCATGCGACTTGGCAAGCTGCGGTGCAGCGTTGTACTGTGCTGGCGCCGGCAGGCGAGCCCGTTCGGTTAACGGTCGACGGACAGGAGGGCCTAATGGTCGCCCTCCCAGCATCCGCCACCGCGACACCAATGCTGTCCTTCCTCCTGCAAGCGGCGCGGCACCCAGCGGTAACCCGAGCGCAGTGCTTCCCGGCCCGGCCTCCGCTCATAGCTTCTGCCGCCCCAGTCCCAATAACCGCCAAGCCAAACGAAGCCGGCACTTGGCGCCACGCCAATAACCTATTCGTGCGGAGGGGGCGGCGCGACCGAGGCCGGTTCATCCGCTAAGCAGGGTGCAGACGCCAGCACACATCCACCCAGGGGGACGAGGCAGCATCAAATTACGAAAAGACTGCCATAAAACCATCGTGATCCCTTCATCGCAAGTCCTCCAAGTCGGTCTTGATTACAGTGCATGCAGAGCCTGCCCGGCTTCGTCTTCACGCCCGCCAATGCGGGGCAAAGCAAGGCAGGGCGCGGGCTACTTCGCCGCAGTGACGTTGCTCACGACGCCGAGAAACTTCTGGCCGGCCGGGGGAATGCTGACCCCGCCCGCCAGGATCTGTTTCGGGCTCACTTCCTTGCCGTAGAAATTCTTGTTGCTGGCGTGGTCAATGCGGATACTGGCGCCCTGCAGCGAGACTCCAGCGAACAGACCTCGGCTGCGCGAGTAGGACAGGATCTCTGCCTTCAGCTCTGCGTCGGTAGCCGCCTCACCCCGGCGGCCCACGGGACCCGCTGCGACCGCCGCGTCGGCGCCCAGCGTGAAGGTGCCCTTAAGGATGCCTTCCACGCTTTTTGCGGTCTTGAACACCAGCAGCAGGTCCGTGGACTGGGCGCCGATCTGCCAGCCCACGCTGCCAGCCCGCAGGGTCACGAACAGTGGGGCGCTCCACCGACCGTCCTTGTCGCGCACCGTCAGCACGCCTTTGCCGTAGCTGCCGCCGACGACGAAACCGGCCTTGAACACACGAGGAATGACTGCCAGGCCATGCGCGTTATTGAGCAAGGCGGGAGGGATACTTTGCTCCGGAATGGCGGTGATTTTCTCCAGCACCGCGCTTGCGCCCGCCAGCTTGTCAGCCTCCTTCACCGCGCCGAAAGCGGGGCAGGCAATTGGCAAGATGCCCAGAAACAGAGATGCAACGAACAGAGTCTTGATAGTACGCATTTTCCCGCTCCTATCAGAGTTACACGCTTTCAGGATAGCCCAGCGTCTTGCCAGCGGCGCGGCTGGCCAAAGAATTCCAGTTGTTCGAAGACGAAGAGAAATGCGGCGCGGAAGCGAAGGCTTTAATTGCCGCGATTAAACTTTTCAGCCGGTAGTGACTTTCGTCACGTGCCCATCATCGCCCCCGTGAACCACTATTGGGAATCACCAAGGTTCATCAAGTTGCTTTCCATGCGCGAGTGCCGGCCAACGGGAAAGGGGGCGCTACCCTATCCCGCTGTTTGCCGAGCCTGCAGCAGCTTCACCTGGAATAGCGTATTTCTCTCGTCTTCTTCCAATACCTGACGGATATGCTTCAGCGTAGTCTGATAGCGCGGGATGATGTTGTACTTGAGCGCGTTGACCCGCTTGCGCGTCTTGCGGCTGGCGGCCAGGAGCCGCCACAGCGCGTTCTCCGCCTCGCCCAGTTGGGCGAGCGTAACGATCAGTTCGCGCAGGCGCAGGCGTGCTTCGTCGAAACTCACATCGGTCCACATCAGGCCTACTGGCTGCAAGGGCAGTGGGCTGGCGCTGACGCTGGGGTATTCGACGCCCACGCTGGAACGCGCAGTGATCTTGAGGTTGACCGCAGGTTGCAAGCCTACCGCAGTCTGGCGCAGCATTTGGCTGCCCATGCGCATCTGCACGATGCCCAGCCAGTAATAGGCACGCTTGAGTTCCTCCGCCGCCTGCGCGCGCAGCTTGCGATACACGGCCAGCCGTTCGTAGATCAGGCGGGTGAGCAGATCGCGTTTCTTTTCCAACATCTGCTGGCCCTGTTCCAGAAAGCGCACCTGACGGCGTATCTGCAGCAATACGCTCTTGGTGGGTGGAACGGACAGGCCCTTTTTCATGCTCTGACCAAGTCAGCCGTTGGCCGGCCTTGCCAGGTGTGATACTGGGCCAGTTCGGCCTCGCTGACCCTGACCAGCAAGTCCGGGGGCAGCATGGACAGCAGTTCCCAAGCCAGATTGAGGGTTTCAAATACGCTGCGGTCTTCCTCCTCATCCTGGCGGATGAAGTTTCTTTCAAACGCGTTGGCGAAGGCCAGGTAGCGCTGGTCTGCTTCGCCGAGTTCCTCAGCGCCGATGATGGCGGCCAGGCCGCGCACTTCCAGCGCTTTGGCATAGCTGGCAAACAATTGGCTGGCGACATGGGGATGGTCCGCGCGCGTGTCGTTCTTGCCGATGCCGTCTTTCATCAGGCGCGACAGTGAAGGCAATACCGCCACCGGCGGGTAGATGCCCTGACCCGCCAGTTCCCGGCTCAGCACGATTTGTCCTTCGGTGATGTAGCCCGTCAGATCGGGAATGGGGTGGGTGATGTCATCGGACGGCATCGAGAGCACCGGGATCAGCGTAATCGAGCCGCGCCGATCCTTGATCTTTCCCGCCCGCTCATACAGTTCCGCCAGGTCAGAATAAAGATAACCCGGATAACCCTTGCGCGCCGGCACGTCCCCGCGCAGCACGGCGACTTCGCGCAAGGCCTCGGCATACGCGGTCATGTCGGTCATCACCACCAGGACATGGTGGTCGAGCTCATGAGCCAGGTATTCGGCGGCGGTGAGCGCCACCCGCGGCGTGAGCAATCGTTCAATCACCGGCTCGTCGGCCAGATTGAGAAACACCACCACCTTGTTCAATACGCCGCTCTCCGCGAAGCTCTCCTGGAAAAAGCGGGCGTCGGTGCTGGGCACCCCAAAGGCGGCAAACACCACAACGAACTCCGCTGCGCCTTCCCCGAGCAGTCTGGCTTGGCGCACGATCTGGGCGGCTACGCGGTTATGCGGCAGGCCGCCACCGGAAAAGATCGGCAGCTTCTGGCCACGGGTCAGCGAATTCATGCCATCGATGGCGGAGATGCCGGTCTGGATGAATTCCCGGGGATAGGCACGGGCAGCAGGATTGAGCGCGGAACCGTTAACGTCACGGCGGTCTGCCGAAATGATCGGCGGCCGCCCGTCGCGCGGCTGGCCGGCGCCGTTGAAGGTGCGGCCAAGTATGCCGCGCGAAACCGGCAGGCTGAAAGGCTCGTCGAGAAACCGGATCCAGGTGTTTTCCAGGTCGATGTCATCGGTGCCTTCGAAGACTTCAACCAGGACGCTGTCTTCTGCGGTGCGGATCACCAGACCGGTGCGCAGTCGCCCTGCATGGTCTCGAAGACTGACCAGGCTGCCGGCGGAAATGCTGGGCACCCCCTTCATAACGATGAGCCCCCCTTGGGCGGAAGCGCAGGTGCGGTATTCAATGTTCTTCACGTTGAGTATTCTAAATTGGTGGGCTGGGGCGGATAGTCCAGCCTGAGCTTGTCTATTTCTCCCACGGCGGCGGCGATCTTTTCCTCCAGCTCGTGCAGTTGATCCTCGGTGAACTGATTCTTCCAGCGCCTGGCCTGGGCCAGCAATGGGAGCTGCAGCAGGCGCTGGACTGGCGCGCCATCCTTGACCAACTTAAGGCCCTCGGCATAAAGGCCGAGCAGCCCCCCAAGCAGGACAAACTGTTTTTGCGGGCCGCAATAGCTGTCCACTTCGTCAATTGCACTTTGTTGCAGCAGGCCCTCCTTGAGCAGGGAGGCGCCTTCGAGGGCCCAGCGCTGCTCACTGGACAGGGCTTCCACGCCGACCAGATTGACGATGCGCTGAAGTTCTTCCGACTGGATCAGCAGGGCCAGAGCGCGGGTCCGGGCTTGTTCCCAATTTCGATCCACATTTTCCGTCCACCACTTGGCGGCCGGACCCACATAGCCGGAGAAGCTCTCCAGCCAGTCGATGGCCGGGTAATGGCGAGCATCTGCCAGCTCCTTCGAAAGGGCCCAGAAGGTTTGAATGATCTCCTTGGTGTGGCTGGTCACCGGTTCGGAAAAATCTCCTCCAGGAGGCGAAATCGCTCCGATCAGAGTGACCGAGCCGTGGCTTCCAGAAAGCGTCTCCACCCGGCCGGCCCGTTCGTAAAAGGCTGCCAGCCGCGAACCCAGATAGGCTGGATAACCTTCTTCCACAGGCATGTGTCCCAGGCGACCGGCCACTTCCCGCAAGGCCTCGGCCCAGCGGCTGGTGGAGTCGGCGACCATGACCACGTCGTAGCCCTGATCGCGGAAATATTCGGCCAGGGTAATCCCCACATAGATCGAGGCTTCGCGTGCCACCACCGGCATGTTGGAGGTATTGGCCACCAGCAGGGTGCGTTCCATCAGCGGCCGGTCGGTGTGCGGGTCGGTGAGCAGGGGCATGGATTCAAGAATGTCGGTCAGCTCATTGCCGCGTTCACCGCAGCCGACGAAGATCACAATCTGGGCATTGCACCAGCGCGCAATCTGGTGCTGCAGCATGGTCTTGCCCGCCCCGAACGGCCCGGGAATGGCTGCCTTGCCGCCTTTCAGCAGGGGATAGAAGGTG
>JBAWGM010000521.1:0-2913 GCA_049592895.1 Thiobacillaceae bacterium
GGTGCGGGCCTACCAGCCTTTCGCAACCGGATGGTTACAGGGCGAATCCGCCTGGGGCCGGCCGGCGGATGTGCTTGTGATGGCGGATGGCAGTCTGCTGGTGTCGGACGATCTGGCCGGGGCCATCTACCGGATTCGTTACATCCGGACGCGCTAGGAGCGATAGAAGGCGATGCGGTGGCGGGCAGATGACGGTGCAGCGAATAGGCGCCGGGGTGAATCCAACCGCCGCGTTCGCACAGGCAAATGCCGGGGCATTAATCCGGCCTTAATGCTGGGCCGGTAAAAAGGAATCTGTGACAGTCAATGTCCGATTCTCAGGAGATAGCCATGAATACGGAGATGCCCTTTTTTTCCAGGTTTGTTTCGGTCGTTCTGGGCCTTGTGTTTCTCGTCATGGGGGTGGCCTTCGTGACCCTACCCTACAACCTGGGCAGCCACCCGGGCGAACCGCAGCGCAGTGCCGTCGAACACCTGACCTGAAAGGCTCCAAGGCGGACAAGGGCAGGGGATAGCGGGTTTGGGTGGGGAGCCTGGTCCATGTCCAGGCCGTGGTTCTTTGGCCGCAGCGCGTGCGTGAACGCTGCGGCGTCACCGGGAGATGCAACAGATGCAGGGGCCGTTTCTGCCTGCCCTTGCGGTGGTTCGCCCCGCCACGCATGGCAGGCACAACTTGCCTGTCCACTCGGGCGGACTGCGGCTTCCGCTCACGCTGTGGTCCCGAACCAGAAAGCGATGCTCTTGCCGAGGAATTCGTCGTAGCGCATGTAGTGGGTGCCGTCGCAGGAGAAGGTGAGGCTGATCATGCCGTTGAAGATGTTGATGGAGGCCATGCGCAGGTAGATATTCTCGTCGGCCATGCGCAGGGCTCGCAGAGTGTCCAGTATGCGGGCGACGTCTTGCAACGGTATGGCCGAATTGGGCGGATAGGGTTGGCGTGGATAGACCAGGCAGATATCCGGATCGCCCAGGGCCTCCTGATCCAGGATGCGGTAGCGAAACGGATCGGTGACGGTCCAGATCGTGAACTGGCTGCTGGAGAAGTGGATCAGGCACTGGAACACGCCCCGCTCGGTCAGGAGTTCATGGAGGATGGACAGCGCACGTTCCAGATTCTGGTCCATCGGGCTTTCGACACGGCATTGATACATGACGCCGCTGCGTATCGCAGGATCGCCCTTGACCTGTCGCCAATCGCCGGGCTCTTCGTAAAGTTCTGCAGTCACGGGCAGATTGCGCAAGTCGAAATCGGCCCCGAGATAGCCGAGGGCGCGGGAATCCGTGCTGACAATCTGCAGGGCCGTGAGGGACGGCCGCTGGCTGATCATGCTGATGTAAGCGTCCGACAGCAGAAAGCCCCAGTCCGGCACCGTTTCTTTCATGTACGGCCGCTGGGAGCGGTCACGCCCAAAGTGCCCAGGCACCAGCCCGGACTGTCCGGCGTTGTCGCAGATCTGGACACCGTCGGTTTTTACGCAGTACAGATAAGTGCAGTGGGGGATGCTGGCAAAGCCGTTCAAGAGCACGGTATTCAACTGTTCGCGCTCCCCCCACACCGGCGCGCATTTCTCGGCCAGGCGCCCGAGAGGGTCGCGCAGCAGGCGCGCGAGCTGCTCGCGTTGCAGATAAATGCTGTCTTTCCATGATGGGTGCACAGCGCTCATTCCCGTTTCTCCTTCTTGTCTCACCTAGGTTGACTTCTACGACCCAGCTCAGCCATGGACAAAAAACCGCTGACGTTGTTCAACGGTGTCGCTACCGGGCTGCAGAGTCACCCACAGTGGAGGATTGATTACTCGATGATAAACAGTCGTTCAGGCATCCTCATTTGCGGGTCCCTGATCTCCGTGACATCGGCGATCAAGCCATGCCGGCATTTTAATCTACCGGCGCCGAGGCGATGTTTGTCAGCGCCCAGTTCACGCTGCGGACAAGCCAAAGGGGCCGGATCGAAGACCCGGCCCCTTTTTTACCTTACCTGAATGGCACGCCCATTACATTCGGGCTGCCGGGGTGCAGGGGGTGTTATAAAGGCTTGATGGAAGCGGCCAACTTGCCTTTGGGGCCAGTCTTGACTTCGTAGGAGACGCGTTGCGCCTCTTTCAGGGACTTGAAGCCGCTGTCCTGGATTTCGGAGAAGTGCGCGAACAGATCTTCGCCACCTTCGTCAGGGGTAATAAAGCCGAAGCCCTTGCCATCGTTGAACCATTTCACTATACCGGTAGACATTTACATTCCTATACAAAACAAAGTAATCCGGACTCGCGCCCGGTTGGGTGCGGCTGCATCAAGGATTGTAGGAGGGTACTGAAGTGACGGTGCCGATTAGGGCGGTGACTGCGGGACTGAAGCTACACTGATTGAATTGACTGCATGTGCACAATACGCGCAATCAGCAGGATAAGCAAGACAATATTTCACGGCGGACCGTGTTCGCCATCGAGGTCCAGCATGCCGCATCTCCATTGCCCGGCGCGGCGTACAGGTACTGGGTGACACGCATGTTGAACAGGTTTTATGCAAAGTTGCCCGCTACCGCGATCCATGCAAGGGCAGGCCAATCTTCGGCAAGCGTGAAGTATCCAGGCTAGTCCCCCAGCAATTCGGCCACCGGCTCAAGCTGCTCGACACGCTGAGCCACCACTTTCACGATGACCGTGATTGGCATGCTCAGAAGCATGCCCCAGACACCCCAAAGCCATGTCCAGAACAGCAGCGAGACGAACACCGCCGCCGTGTTCATCCTGGCGATCCTGCCCGTCATCCAGGTGGTGACGAAGGTACCCACGACCGTGGCGATTGTCAGCGAAGCGCCAGCGACGAGCAGCGCCGTGGATGGAGAGTCAAACTGCATGAACGCCGCCATGCCAAGCGCGGCTGCGGTGACCGCCGGACCGAAGTACGGGATGAGGT
>JBAWGM010000522.1:0-3277 GCA_049592895.1 Thiobacillaceae bacterium
ACAGCATCAAACCGGTGCAAGGGAAAACCAAGTCGGTTCATCCCGCTCTTGAACTTGATGAAAACGTCGAGCTGCGCAGCAAATTGCCGGCGCGCCAGAATCTCCAGCCGACACGGATGGGGTCACGACTGGGATGGCGGATCGGGTCGTCACTGGGGTTGCGGTGCCCATCATTGGCAACGGTGATCACCGCCATTGGCCCCTTGCCGCCGCGTCGATCGCACCAGCGCTGATCCACGACCGCATTTCACGGCTGTAGTCGCCACCTCGGCGGTGGTACATTCAACGGTGCAAGGTAGGCCCCACTCGAACACGTCAGGCACGACGGGAACAAGCAATGACTGAACTTTACGATCTCATTGGTCGCAGCTACACCGTGCGGCGTCAGCCTGCGTGCCGGGTCAATGGCCGGTAGCGGATACATACCTGCCGCGTGTGTCGCCAGGAGCCAGCGGCCGCTCAGGCCGATAACTTACCCGTGAGCAGTTGACTGGAACGGCTGGAGTGCTTTGTTACCGGCTTGTCCACAGTTGACTGGTCGAAGGGCAGGTTTGGGTCGGGAGCACTCGATGACGACTGGCTGCTTCCAGGAATCGAAATTTCACTGGCCGCTTTCCGGCAATGAATTCGAAAAGAGGACGGTCTCGTCGCGACCCATTTCAGCGAGTCAGCTTTCTCCATAGCTGCCATCCCCGCAAAGCTATGTTCTGCGCACTGGAGCTCTACGAAGCGGCCGTTGGCGGTTCACCCTTCCGGCCAATTTCTGCCCGTCGCTGGTGTCGGTTATCTGGCAGCGAAATAAGAAGGTGCTTCCGCCGCTGCCGGCGAGGAACCGCCTGTCACAGCGATTGCCATAAGTGCCCGCTTATCCTGCCAATAACAGACCCTGCAAAGGCATGCTTGCCAAACCAAAGATACGATGGACAAGGGTCCGCAATCGCAGGGCGCCGGTTACTATCATGCAAACTATACTGTGCATTTGGCGCGCACGCCGGATCAGAGGGACGAACAAACCTATGCCGCTCAATGACGACACTTTCATTCAAGGCCCTTGGAAACCACGCTATCCACCCCAAATGCCGTCGCCCTCGGCCCGCACCAATCGGCGCCGGCTCCTTGTATTCCTCGGCGTCTTCGCCCTGAGCTGCATCTTAAGCCTGAGTTACACATTTGTTCGTCCGGCCGAATATCGCGCTTTGGCGCGCATCCAGATCACTCCTGCATCATCTGCACCCCCGCCCATTTCCATTACAACCAGTGCGAGTAACGTTTCCGCTGCAGACGGACAAACTAATCAAGGGTCCGACGGCACCAAGCCCCTTTTGACTGAAGTTGAGGTGTTGGCCAGCCGCCCTGTCCTCGAACAGGCCATTGAGCGGCTCAAGGCAAACTACAATTTGTCCTCTCTCGGCCTCGACCCGGTATCTGGGTTACAGTCCGCGATGTTGATTACCCCGATCAGCGGTACCAATGTGGTGGAATTGGCCGCCACAGGCAGGAACGCGGATATACTCGCGCCCCTGTTAAACACCGTGATCCTGGTCTTTCAGGTGGATCTCGATACCGCCTACGGCAACACGACTCACCAAGCCCTTGTGAATGCCAGCGACGAAGCGACCAAGCTGGAGGCGGATGTGGCTGCGAAGCAGAAGGAAGCGGAATTGTTTCGCATCCGTTACAACATTGTCTCCCCGGAACGCGATGAGAATCAGGTGCTGGCAAGTGTTACCGGGCTTTCCACCTCGCTGAACAAGGCGAACGAAAACCTGGAAGTGGCGGAAGGTAGGCTGCGTTCCCTGCGCAACGCGGTGACCGCAGGCAAGAATGCGCTGCAGGCGAAGGATGACCCCACCCTCGCGAACATGGAGCAGCGCGCTTCTCAACTGAGGCAGGATCTGACGGAAATGGGGCGAGGGCTGACCCCCGAGTTCACCGCCATGGACCCAGTATTCCGTGCCAAGCGCTCGCAATTGGCCGATCTGGAGCAGCAGATTAAGGTCCAAGGCGTGCTTGGCCAGCAGGCCGCGGTGGCCCAGGCAGAGCAGGAAGTGGCGAGTGCGCGCGAAACCGCCGACCGCCTCCGACAACAGGGCGCCGAAGGTCGTAACACGGTGCGTGAATTCACTGCCAACTTCGACCGGTACAAAGCACTGCAAGATGATCTGACCCAGATGCAGGCCCTGTATCGGGCCGCTGTTCAGCGCAAGATTCGGCTGGAGGCAAGCGAACTGGAGCGCAAGCCTTTGATCACGATACTTGAAGCCGCGACCACGCCCCTGCAAGCATGGCGCCCTCTCTATGCACGCGACGCGGCAATTGGTGTTGCCGCCTCATTCGTGTTGGGTTTGCTGGCCATGTGGTTCGTTGAGCTATTCAACCGTTCGGAGCCACAGCCTGCATTTATAATCGGCCAACCTGTCTCGTCAACCGGAATGTTACCGAATCTACCCGAGCACCCGCCCCTTCCTGCCGCCGCGATTCGGGCCCTAGGGGCGGCCAATCAGGCCTTACTCGGCGTGCAGCCCGCTCTCCCGCGGGAACTGCATCAGGACGAGATAGCCGCTCTGCTTAGGGCAGGCAGCGAAGCCGGCCGGCTTGGCATGCTGCTGCTCCTGAGCGGCATCAGGCCTGAAGAAGCGCTTGCCCTGAGCCTAGACGATGTCGATCTCTTGCAGCGGCGGATACGGATTGCCGGCGAGCCGGTCCGGGAAGTCCCGATCTGCGAAACGCTGGCGGGAGTACTGGCTTGGCGCACGACACAGCCGGGCCGACAACTCCTCGTTGACGCCCAAGGCCATACCATAGGGATGGATGACCTCAATGCGGAGCTGCTCTGCGCCGCCCACGATGCCGGCATCACAAGCCCAGCCGAGATCAGCCCTGCCGCGCTGTGGCATACCTATGTCGCCTTCCTCGTCCGCCAAGGCGTCCGTTTTGCTGACCTCATGCAGATCACTGGCCGCTTGCCCAGCGAAACCATGGCTGCCTATAGTGCACTGTCACCTGCGAGTCCACGCCTACCCCTGGAAGCTGTCGAACGGGTGCTGCCAGCGCTTGAGCAAATGAGGGTTGAAACGATGTGAAATATTCAGGGCAAACAGAAGCGAAGCATAAAACGACCGGCATGGGATGTTGGCGAACCAGTTCTGAAATTTCTCTCGCAATCTGACTAACCGTGGACACGGTATACAACTTTCCTGAAAGACGGTTAACAATCGAGCAGCAAGAGATGATTGTTTCCTTTCACTTGCGATCGGGTCGTTCGCGTCTGAATCAT
>JBAWGM010000523.1:0-2972 GCA_049592895.1 Thiobacillaceae bacterium
CCTCAAACCCGCGCGCCGGCGATCTGTGCTGCGCCCCAGGTAGTGCGCCAGCGGGTCTTGACGCTGTACAGTCCGATTAGGGCCAGCAGCGCAAGGCTGGCGAAGATCATCAGTCCGATCTGATAGTCGCCGGTACGCTGCTTGATGTAACCCAGACTTGAGGCGAGGTAGAAGCCGCCCACCCCCCCGGCCATGCCGACCATTCCGGTCATGACCCCAATCTCCTTGCGGAAGCGTTGCGGCACCAGTTGGAATACCGCACCGTTGCCGATGCCCAGCGTGGACATGGCCAGGATAAAGATAGTCAGCGCAAGCCAGGCGGTCGGCATGCCAACGCTGGCGATCATCAAGGCCAGCGCGGCAACCACATAGACGGCCAGCAGGGTGCGTATGCCGCCGATTCGATCCGCCAGCGAGCCGCCGATGGGACGCACCATAGATCCGGCAAACACGCAGGCGGCGGTGAAATATCCGGCATGGACCGGGCTCATGCCGTACTGGTCATTGAAATAAATGGTGAGCGAGGATGCCAGGCCGACGAAACCGCCGAAGGTGACGAAGTAGAAGAACATGAACCACCAGGCATCGCGGTCCCTGAGCACATTCAGGTAATCCGCCAGCGACTTGGCGGGCGGGCAATTGGGTGCGTCCTTGGCCAGCAGCAGATAAACAGCAAACGCCGCGCCAACCGGAATCAGCGCCAGGCCGAAGACGTTGGCCCAGCCGAATGCCACTGCCAGCGATGGCGCCAGCAGCGCGGCGAAGACCGTGCCCGAATTGCCTGCGCCGGCAATGCCCAAAGCGGTGCCCTGATGCTCCGGCGGGTACCAGCGCGACGCGAGCGGCAGGGCCACCGCGAAAGAGGCCCCGGCAAAGCCCAGCCCCAGGCCGAGCAACAGAACCTGCTGATAGCTGGAAATACCGCCCAGCCAGGCCCAGAGCAGGGAAGCAATGACGATAAGCTGGCCAATGAGACCCGCCAGTCTGGGCTTGAAGTGATCCACCAGCACGCCCAATACCGGACGCAGGATCGCGCCGGCCAGGACCGGCGTGGCGACCATCAGACCTTTTTGTGCGGGCCCCAAGGCCAAGTCCTTGGCGATCTGCACGGCCAGCGGGCCCAACATGACCCAGACCATGAAGGAAATGTCGAAATAGAAGAATGCAGCAAATAGAGTGGGCGCATGTCCCGCCTTCCAGAAACCCTTGTTCATAAATACCTCCAAGTAAAAATGTAAATCAGTGCGTATTGGGGACCACGCCGAGCTGCGGCATTTCAGCCAGTCCCACTTCACGGGCGTGTTCGACAAAACCCTTGTTGCGCCAGAAGAAGGCCCCCGGCATCGTGGTCGGAATCACCGGCACATAGAACAGAGCGCGGCCGAGAATTGCGGCGGTGACGGTGGTCAGGGCCAGCGGGACAAACAGTGCGGCTGCCCCGTCAATGGCGATGGCTGCCGCCAGCGCCAGGCTTAACGCAAGCAAGGCGTTGCGGGCCAGATAGGGGTAACCGTAGCGGGTGGTTTGCTCATAGTGGGAGGCCGCGCCTTCGTCGCCGCGCATCTTCATGTTCCGGGCGTGCGCCAGAAGTCCCGCCGCTTCAAGGCTCAGTCCCGCTGCCGCGGCCAGGCCCAGCAGGCGAGCCAGGTCGGCGGTCATGCTGCCCAGGGTCAGCGCCGACAATGCCAGCAGCAGGCTGCCGAGCGCGAAGGCAGTGCCGGTGAAGGCGGCGCCGGTATGCCAATGGTCCCAGAACGGCCGCGCCGGGATGCGATAGAGCTTGATCATGTAGTAGCCGCCGAGCGCCACGCCGAGGATGGCTGCGATGGTGCTGGCCAGCTTCAACGCAGCGCCAAGCGGCAGGCCGGGAAACAGGCTGAACAAGGCGTAGCCGCCCAGGCCGCCGAAGAACAAGGTCACGCCCGCGATTTCGCGGCTGACCGGCGACAACCTCCAGTTGTTGAAACCGCGGTAGAAACGCAGCGGCTTGCCCAGGTGCAAGTTGAGCCTGATTAGGCCGAACGTCGTCAAGGCCAACATGACGCCCAGCGCCGGCAGACAGGCCGCGCTGCCGACGAACTCGGTGATGGCGGACACGTTTAGCCAGGCGCCGACGGCAAGCAACAGGAAGGCTCCCATGACGGCTTGAACCGAAAGGGTGAACGCGATGTGCGCGTTCTCGTGCGAGCCGAGCAGTTTGGGCAAATTCCACTGACGCGCGTAGCCCTGCTTGGGATCGAGCGCGGGACGGAACTGATTGGTGGCCTCGTCGCGGTGATATTTCAGCGGCTGGGTGTCCACCCGCACCATGTTGCGTTGCGGGCTGCGCGTCTGCTGGAAGCGGATGTTGGGACGCGTGATGTCGGCGCGCGGAAAGCCGGGGATCTCGGTCTTGGCCTGGGTTTGTCCATCCGGGATGTTCTCGATCACGCCGAAATCCAATGCTTGACCCAGACAGGCGGCGACGCAGGCAGGCTTGAGGCCGACCTCGAGCCGGTCCACGCACATGTTGCACTTGGAAACCTGGCCTTGGACGGGGTCCAACTGGGGTGCGTTGTAGGGGCAGACCCAGGTGCAATACCCGCAGCCGAAACAGATGTCGGGGTCCTGCAACACCGCGCCGTATTCGGCGAACTTGGTGTAGGCGCGCGTCGGGCAGCCTTTCAGGCACACCGGGTCATCGCAGTGGTTGCAGGCCATGGAAATGTTGATGCGCTGGTAGTTGGGGTAGCTGCCGCCCTCGACGAAGCCGACCGACCTGAACGCGATGTGGGCCGGGTTGTCATTCTTCTCCGAGCAGGCCGCCTCGCAGGCGTGGCAGGCAATGCAGTTGTCGGCATTGAAGAAGAATCCGTGCTGCTTGTAGCGGTTGGGGTTGGCACCAATCGCCGCATCGCCATTGATATTCAGGCTTAGACCGCGCAGTGCGTGGCCTTCCGGCACAGTCTCGATCGGCGTGCCATAGCGGTTGT
>JBAWGM010000524.1:0-2124 GCA_049592895.1 Thiobacillaceae bacterium
GCAGAGCAGCCAAGCGGTCGCCCTCCGCGCGAACAACCCCGCGATTGTCTGGGCGCAGCGCGATTACTGCCACAGAAATACCCACCGCGATGATTACCATCACCACCAATAACTCGATCAGGGTGAAACCCCCGGCCTGGCGTCGGCAGCGCCTACAGCATCCAGGAGCCAATGTCCGCATCCTTGCCTTCTCCCCCGGTTTGGCCGTCCGCCCCCAGACTGATGACGTCTATATCGCCATGACGGCCGGGGTTGAGATAGACGTAGGCATTGCCCCAGGGATCCTTGGGCAGTTTCTCCAGATAGCCGCCTGACTTCCAGTTATTCGGGATGGGGTCGATGGCCGGTTTGGTGACCAGCGCCTGCAGACCCTGCTCCGTGCTCGGATAACGTATGTTGTCCAGCCGATACATCTTAAGGGCCTGAACCAGGGTGGCGATGTCCTGCCTGGCGGCGACGATGCGCGCTTCATCCGGACGGTCCATGATCTTGGGCGCAATCATTGCGGCCAGAACGCCCAGGATGACCAGGACAACCATCAGTTCGATGAGGGTAAAGCCTTTGTTACGCATAACAACCTCTTTGTTGCGAGGTGCTCAGTGCACCAGTTGATTCATGTCAATTATGGGCTGCATGATGGCCAGCACGATGACCAGCACCACACCCCCCATCACCAGGATGAGCAGGGGTTCCAGCATGGCGGTCAGCGCAGACATGCGGGTCTCCACCGCAAGTTCCTGCTGGCGCGCGGCCTGCTCCAGCACGCGGGCCAGTTCACCACTTGCTTCGCCGCTTGCAACCAGATGCACCAGCATGCCCGGGAAGACGCCGCTCTGTTTCAACGCGCGGCTGATGTTCTGTCCTTCCCTTACGCGGGTTGCGGCCTCTGCCGTGGCGCGGCGAAACACTTCGTCGTCCAGGGCCGCGCCGGCATGCCCAAGCGCATTAACGATGGGCACGCCACTGCCCACCAGAACGGCGAGGGTGTTGGCGAATCGCGCGCTGGCCAGTCCGGTTCGCAGACGGCCAATGACGGGCAGGCGCAGCAGGAAATGATGCCAACGCTCGCGTACCTCAGCTATGGTCAGCAGATAACGGGCGACAATCGCTCCGACCGCAACCAGGATCAGCGCTAACCACCAGGTTGCGCGGGCGAGATCGGAGATCGTGATCATGGCACGGGTCAGCCAGGGCAGCGACTGCCGCGACTGCTCGAATACTGCCACCACCTGGGGAACAACGTAGGTCAGAAGCACCCCCACGATCAGGCACGCCACCACGGTGACGATGGCGGGATAAATAAGCGCGACCCCCACCTTCTGGCGCAGGGCCTGGCCCCGCTCCAGATAGGAGGCGAGCCGCTCCATCACCTGCGGAAGGGCACCCGCCTCTTCGCCGGCCTGGACGATGGCCCCATAGTAGCGGGGAAAGGCGCGGGTATGGCGCGCCAGCGTTTGCCCCAATCCATGTCCAGCGAGGACATCCTGATGCACGCTGCTCAGCACCGCGCGCACCCGGTCCTCGTCCTGTTGTTCGACCAGGGCGGCCAGGGCGCGTTCTATGCTCAGGCCCGCAACCAGCAAGGTCGCGAACTGACGCGAAAACAGCGCCAGGGCCAATGCCGGTACCCGCCTGCCGCCTGTTCCGCCCTGGGCGGGCGCATCGCGCGGCTTGACCTCTTCGGTCAGCAAACCCCGTTCGCGTAGCTGGGCGCGGACTGCACGGGGATGGTCCGCCTCCAGTTCGCCGCGGTGGCGCGTACCTTGGGCATCCACCGCAACATAGCGCCAGGCTGTCATGCGGCTTCCCGGGTCACCCTCAATACCTCCTCGATGGAGGTATCGCCCGCCAGTACCCAGCGCAAACCGTCCTCCCGCAAAATCTGCATGCCATTGGCCTCGGCGTGCTGGCGGATGAGATGCTCGCCCGCGTTGTCGTGAATCAGTCGGCGTAAAGGTTCATCGATGGTCATGAGCTCATACAGTCCGGTGCGGCCCCGGTAACCCGTTTGATTGCACTTCTCGCAGCCCTTGGCCAGGTAGGCCTTGGCAGGGGGTTTGGAGGTATCCAGTGCCGCCCATTCCTGAGCGCTGGGCATGTAGGCGGTCTTGCAGTGTGGGCACA
>JBAWGM010000525.1:0-10282 GCA_049592895.1 Thiobacillaceae bacterium
AGGTCGGAGGTCGAATTCTTTACCCCTATGCCGATGACGCGCTTGTTGTTCTCCCGCAGCTTCGAAACCAGCGGCGAGAAGTCCGAATCGCCGCTGATGATGACAAATGCGTCCACATGCGATTTCGTGTAGCAGAGATCAAGCGCATCCACGACCATGCGGATATCCGCGGAGTTTTTGCCGGATTGCCGAACGTGCGGAATCTCGATCAGTTCAAAAGACGCTTCGTGCATGGTGGCCTTGAAGTCCTTATAGCGCTCCCAGTCGCAATAGGCTTTCTTGACCACGATGCTGCCCTTGAGCAGCAAACGTTCCAGTACCTTCTTGATGTCGAATTGCGCATACCTCGCATCGCGTACGCCAAGCGCAATATTCTCGAAATCACAAAACAATGCCATGTTGCTAATTTCAGGTTGGCCGGCCATCAGTTGCTCCTTTGCCTATCTTGTGCGAGCGAACCAATTCTTAATGACATTGGCCATGAGCGCAAATCGAATCAAATCGTATTTGTCCGGCATTCGGTGGCCCGCATGCCGTTTGTCGAATAGGTGTCTTTTGATTGCATATGCGGACGATTAGGCGGATAGTGCGCGTCAGCGATCTTCAAGTAGTGTAGATGCTGACTGGTTCAGTACCCTCTGCTTCTCCGGTATTTCATCCTTCATCACCCCGCCGTCTTGACCTTCGCCCTCAAGGGCTTTCCCCTTAATTTTTCTATACTTCTCAAGGATTCAAGACATGGCAACAGGTACAGTGAAGTGGTTCAACGATGCCAAAGGTTTCGGCTTTGTTACGCCCGATGGCGGCGGAGCAGATCTTTTTGTCCATTTTTCGGCAATCCAGGCCCAAGGTTTCAAGACCCTGCAGGAAAACCAGCGTGTGGATTTCGACGTCACCACTGGCCCCAAAGGCCAGCAAGCTTCAAACATTCGCGCTGCTGAATAAATCATCGGCGTCGCCCAGCATGGCATGGCAGTGCTGGCCATGCCACCGGGTCGCCCGCGCTAGGGGGTTATTTCACATACCAGTCAATGCTGACGATATGATTCACGTTCACCATCTTCCTGCCCTTCTTATCGGGGTTGTTTGACGGGCTGACACTGATGAACAGATCGGATATGGTTTCGACCTTGCCCCTGATACGGAATGATTGACCATTGCTGAGAGTCAGCGTTGCTTCATCTCCGGCAATTTCCTGATTAAGGGCCTCACTTACGCTGAGCATCCGGAACTCCTTGCTTGAACACTAACTGAACGTGCTCAGGAAGTGCCTTGATTCATCATACCCTAATCGAGGAGTCTGATGGGCAGACCCGTGCAAACTTGGACATCCATCGCTCCCGTTGACACGCGATTAAGGTCAAAGCTGAAATTCTTGGAATGCGACGGGGAGGGTGAGATACGTAGGCGAATTCAAGGTTAAGCGGTGAAGCAGATCCCCACGGTTAGGGCGCATGCATACGCGGCAATAGAGCAATAGAGGATGGTTTTCAGAGAAAAGCGCATCTATAATCGCCGTACTTGTGCCAGAATCCTGCGCAGAGCCGCCATCCGTGTGGCGGGATTTTGGGTGATCCACCTTAATGCCTTTGGGCGATTCAAGAATGGGAGATGACTGTGAAGGCGAAAGATCCAATCAGTACGTTTAATTCGTTGACGATTAGAGCGGGCGCAATTTTGTTCCCGACGCTTCTGTTGGCAATGACCGGGTGTGAGGGGACGATGCCACAATTGGGCGGTTCGTCCGGCCAGACCGTCACGGGCAGCGCCAGCGGCGCGAGTTCGCAGGGGGGCAACAGCCAACTCGAACACTGCGATGCTTCCCTCGGCACTCTGGGGGTGGACGAGGATCAGAGCGCCCCCTGGTGGGGAGAGTACGCCTCTCGCTACCCCAGCCTGGGCAGCACCACCCCGGTCCTGCGCATGATGATTCAGCAGTCCAACTGCTTCGTGGTGGTTGAGCGCGGGCGTTCGATGAACAACATGATGCGGGAGCGCGATTTGGAGAAGTCCGGCGAGATGCGTTCAGGCAGCAAATTCGGCAAGGGCCAGATGGTCGCGGCCGACTACACCATGCAGCCGAGCATCCAGTTCTCGGCCAAGGGCACCGGTGGCCTCGGTGCCGCGCTCGGGGGCCTGTTTGGCAGTGTTGCTGGCGCGGTCGCCGGGGGCATGAAATCCAACGAGGCGGCTACGACACTGCTGCTGATCGACAACCGCTCTGGCGTGCAGATCTCCTCCTCGGTGGGCAGCGCCAAGAACTTCGACTTCAACCTCGCTGGCGGACTGTTCGGCGGCGGAGTAGGCGGCGGGGCCGGCGGTTTTACCAACACTCCCGAGGGCAAGGTCCTGACCGCGGCCTTTGTCGACTCGTACAACCAGATGGTCAAGTCCCTGCGCAACTACAAGGCGCAGGAGGTCAAGGGCGGGTTGGGCAAGGGCGGCAATCTGAGAATTGGCGATTAAGCCTGCTGCGGGTCCCCGCTCGAATTTCCAGAGCGGGGATACGTCTGGAGTTTGCTAAGTGCGGGCTCCGGAACGTTCCCCTGATCGAAAACGTACCTGCCCAGGTGGGTGATTCTTAGCCTGCAGACATCCGCAAGAGTTCCTTGAGCAAGGACGCGCGCACACACTAACAAGACAGAAGCGTGTCGCGTCGCCCGGCTTGAAATCGAACAAGTCGACATAGGCCGGCACGCAGTCGCTTCGGGTGAGACCCGAGTCGAGGAATCAATGCACTCGGTATCTCTCTCCTGATGTCTCATTGATAAGAATTGACGGTGATCACCATGCCCCAATGCGGGGATCTGCCGGATTACGCACGATCAAGTAGAAGTGCTTAACAGGTGATAACAGGGCGTGGGTCGGCATCGAAGATCTCGCGGTGCCGAGGGCTGTCCAGAAACATGTCGATGTCGAATTCGGCCTCGACCTCGGCGAGATGGCGTTCGAACTTCGCTGTCTGAGGAACCGTTTCATAAATTTCCATCCACAATCCCGGCTCCTGCTGCTTCTTCAGCAAGCGGCCACGGATGCCGGTACGGCAGGCCAACCTGGCCTGTATGGAGCGCACCAGCGTCTCCGTTTCGTGCCCATCGCGCGCAGCGACCCGGTAGTAGATAAAGATACTGGTCAACTGACGGCATAGGGCAGCGGCCTGACTGCGAGCACCGGACCGTCAACCGCTTTCCAGTGCAATTGCTGCCCGCTAGCCACGCTTTCAATTTGTGCTACCGCCAACAGGTCAAAACCGCCGCCCGGCGCAGGCGCAGCATTGACCACCATTCCGGATGCCTGGTCGCCCATGTCCGCTGTATACAGGTTGTCGCCGGGAGCAGGATGGGTATCACCATCCAGATGGACGAGATACATGCGACGCTTGAGCCTGCCCAGGTAATGCGTACGGGCGACTATTTCCTGCCCGGGGTAGCAACCCTTTTGGAAACTTACGCTGTTGATCAGATCAAAGTTGACCATTTGTGGTACGAACTGGTCCACGGTGGCGGTCACGATCATGGGTATGCCGTGAGTGAGGCGGAGCCAGTCCCAGGTCGCGGCACCGACTGGGCGGGCATTGGCCTGGAGGGTGCCCCACAGCGCCGGGGCGGAACTCGGCGCCACGGAAAGGACGAACTTGTCCTGCGCCAATCTAACAACCAGGGCCTGTCCATCGCTGGCGACTTTCATGGCATCATCGGGCATGAGGCCGGTGGCATGACGCACCGTTGATTCCGCAGCCGGCCCGGCCACCACCAGACGGACCTTTTCGTCGGAGGCATCGCGCCCCTTGACCTTGGAGCGCAGGATGAACATGTTGAGCCGCTTGAGAACCGCATCCTTGATGTCGCCCGAGAGCTGCAGGCAGTAATCTCCCCCGCTGCGCCACATCAGAAAGTTGCCCAGCAAGCGGCCTTTGGCGGAACAAAAGCCATTCAGCTGGGCGACGTCCGGATGCAAGCTACGCACATCGTTGGTGAACTGATTCTGCAAGAACGTTCCGGCATCATCGCCCGAAAACGCCAGCACCGCGAGTTGGGACAAATCAGCCATCACCGTAGCGTGGGCGGCGGCCTCCCGCTCGGCTGAAGGACTGCCAAAGTCCACTACTGTGCCTTCAACAATGCGGGCGCCTTGCTGGGTCAGAAATTGCTTCCAGGTTTCAATCATGGTTTATGCTGCTTCGGATGGATCACAAGGCCTCATTCTAAATGTTTCTGCCCCTGACGGTGACCCTCAGACGTTCCAGGATATTGCTGATTATTCTGCCCATACTGCACGGCTCGGCCGCGTGGGCCGTGGCGCTGACAGCTTTGCCAATTGAGGTTCAGGGTGGCCTGCTGCTCCTGTTGGCACTGAGTATGGCCGCGCAGGGTTGGCGGTACCGATATTTTCCGGCCGGGCGGAAGATTCTGGCGCTGAGCGTGGACCGGAAAAGCGGGCTCTGGCTTGATAGGGGTGGGGCGGAAGTGCAGGCGGCGGAACTTGATAAGGCCTGGTTGGGCCCGGGCTTGGGGATGGTAACAGTCCGCAGCGGGGACAGCATATGCGGGGACAGCATATATAGAGTGCTGTGGTTGCCGGACAGCGCCGATGCACAAGCACTCAGGCGGTGGCGTGTTTGGCTGCACTGGGGTTAGGACACGAACACATTCATTGTGAGATCATGCAAGCCTTGGGTTGATGATCGTGTTGCCTGCCAGCGGCAGCGTGTCCGGGTAATCCCGGCTGAAATGCAGGCCGCGGCTTTCGTGGCGCAACTGGGCGGAGCGGACAATCAGATCCGCGGTCATCACCAGATTGCGCAGTTCGATTAGATCATGGCTGATTCGAAAGTTACGATAGAACTCGTCAATCTCGTCCTGCAGCAGCTTGATCCGGTGCGCGGCCCGGGCAAGGCGTTTATTGGTGCGCACGATGCCGACATAGTCCCACATGAAGCGGCGCAACTCGGCCCAGTTATGAGAGATGACGATTTCTTCATCCGCATCAGTGACCCGGGATTCATCCCATTCCGGCAGTTGCGCTGCGGGCGCGGCCTGGCTGGAACAGATATCCTCGGCTGCGGCGCGCCCAATGACCAGGCATTCGAGCAGGGAATTGGACGCCAGCCGGTTGGCGCCGTGCAGGCCAGTGAAGGCGACTTCGCCAATGGCGTGCAGGTTGCTCAGGTCGGTACGCCCCATGCTGTCGGTGACCACCCCGCCGCAGGTGTAATGGGCTGCGGGAACCACGGGGATGGGCTCTTGGGTGATGTCGATTCCCAGTTCCTGACAATGTCTGAAAATGGTGGGAAAGTGTTCGACAATGAATTTTGGGGGTTTGTGGGAAATGTCCAGATAGACGCAGTCCAAACCCCGCCTTTTCATCTCGAAGTCGATGGCACGCGCCACGATGTCGCGCGGCGCCAGTTCGGCGCGCGGGTCGTGGTCAGGCATGAAACGTTCGCCATTGGGCAACTTAAGTAGCCCCCCTTCGCCCCGCACCGCCTCGGTAATCAGGAAGGATTTGGCCTCCGCATGGTAGAGGCAGGTGGGGTGAAACTGCACAAACTCCAGATTACCCACCTGGCAACCCGCCCGCCAGGCCATGGCGATTCCGTCTCCACTGGCCGTGTCCGGATTGGTGGTGTAGAGGTAGACCTTGCCTGCCCCGCCGGTGGCCAGCACTGTGTGGCCGGCCGCAAAGGTCTCCACCCGGCCGGTATCATTATTCAGGGCGTAGGCGCCATGGACGTGGCGCTCTTCTCCGCCGAAATGCCGGCCGGTAACCAGATCTACCGCGGTGTAATTCTCCAGCGCGGTGATGTTGGCCCGGTCGCGCAGCTTCTGGATAAGGGTGGTCTGCACGGCGAGCCCGGTTGCGTCCTTCACGTGCACGACCCGGCGCCGGCTGTGTCCGCCTTCCCGGGTCAGGTGCAGCCCGCTGGATGTTGCGGGATCGCGGTCGAATTTCACCCCTTGGCCGATCAGCCAGGCTATCATGGCCGGGCCATTGGATACGATTTGGCGGGTGACCCCTTCGTCGCACAGTCCGGCCCCCGCCGCCATCGTGTCCTGGACGTGGGCCTCAACGGAGTCGCCAACATCCATGACGGCGGCAATGCCGCCTTGTGACCAGCTGCTGGCGCCATCGATCAGGTTGCGCTTGGTGAGCAATCCAACCTTCAAATGGGGAGCCAGATGCAGGGCGCAGGTCTGAGCGGCCAGCCCGCTGCCGATGATGAGAACGTCGAAGTTCCGCATAGATGGCCCATGATATCAGGGCATGGCTGCGGATAGCAGCGCGCAGCCCCTGCCCCCTGAACTTTTGTGGGGTGGCGGGGTCTCTAAATGAAAGCAGCCTGATATATTTGGGCGACGCATAAAACATAATCAGGGGAAAAGTTGGATCGCGAGATCGACCAGCAGTTAGTGGAGCGCGCGCAGAAGGGCGACAAGCGGGCGTTCGAACTGCTGGTGATGAAATATGAGCGAAAGCTGGGACGATTGCTGTCCAGGATGGTGCGTGATGCGGCGGAGATTGATGACATTACCCAGGAGTCCTTTATCAAGGCATATCGGGCCCTGCCGCAGTTTCGCGGCGAAAGCGCGTTCTATACCTGGCTTTACCGGATTGCCGTCAATACGGCGAAGAACTACCTCATGGCCAAGGGCAAGCGAGAAGTGGCCACTTCGGACATGGTGGATGAAGACGGTGAGGGAATGGATGATGTGTTGATGCCTCACGACATCGCCACACCAGATGCGGAACTACAGACCAAGCAGATTGCCAAAGCTGTGAACGAGACCGTCGATGCCTTGCCCGAGGAGTTGCGCACCGCAATCACCTTGCGCGAAATCGAAGGTCTGAGCTATGAAGAAATCGCCCGGATGATGGACTGCCCGATTGGTACCGTGCGTTCCCGCATCTTTCGCGCGCGCGAGGCGATTGCGGAAAAAATTCGTCCCATGCTGGGCACAAGTAAAGACAAGAGGTGGTAATCATGAAAAATCTCGCCAATCAAATCGCGCAAGAGTCCCTTGCCGAGATCCCTGCAATCGCGCTGTCTGCGTGGATGGACGGCGAGGAACACGGCGGTGGGGTGGATTGGCCAGGCCATCTCAGGCGCGATGCAAGTGCCAGGGAACAGTGGGAAACCTGGCACCTGATCGGCGACGCCATGCGCGGCGCGCTTCCGCTGTCGAGTGATTTTGACAGTCGCTTTGCCATGCGCCTGGCGGCCGAGCCTACAATACTTGCGCCAAGAGCCCGCTGGGTCAGCGGCCGCGCCTTGGCTTCCGTGGCGGCGGGTGTCCTGGTGGCGGTGGGTGCGGTGGCGATCTGGTCCCAGCATCCGGAAGACACGCCGGCTGCTACCACGATGGCCCAGGCCAACCCCTCCGTCGAGCTGGCGTCGCCGGCATTGGCGGCGGAAGTCCGCTGGGCGCCTTATCTGGCGGCCCATCAGGAGTTTTCTCCTGTGACGGCGGGCTCGCCTTACCAGCGGGCGGTTCTGGTATCCGAGGTGACTCGTTGATTACAGCCCGTCTGCTTGGCCTGGCGCTGGTTCTGGCGCCGGGTGTGTCATGGCCGTCGGATGCACTGGAGTGGCTCAACCGCGCAGTCCAGGCTTCGCATGCCCTCAGCTACACGGGCGTTTACGTTTATCAGCACGGCGACCATGTGGAAATGCTGCAAGTCATGCAGCGAGTCGATCCTGCCGGCGAGAAGAACAAGGTCGAAGTAATCGATGGACCGCACCGTGTGTTTCTCCGCCTGAATGACGAAATCTACTGCCACTCCGCGGATGGCAAGACCGTTCGGCTTGAAAGAGGCGCGGCACGCCGTTTCTTTCCAACGGTACTGCCGGCGTCTCCGGCCAGCTTGTTGGATTTCTACTCGGCCCAGATGGGGGGGGTGGAACGGATTGCAGCGCGCGAATGCCAGGTGATCGTGTTACAACCCAAGGACGACTTCCGTTTTTCCCACGACCTGTGCATCGACAGGCTGACCGGATTGCCGCTTAAGGCAGTTACGCTCAATGAGATGGGCAGGCCAGTTTCCAGTTCGACCTTCACCCAGGTAGACATAGGCAAAATTCCCGATATAGGCCTGTTTGTGCCGCACCTGGCAGGCAAGCGGGTGGAGACAGGCGCGTCGGACATTGCTTCTTCTGAATGGAAGGTGACTCCGCCGCCCGGCTATGTTCAGGTCATGGAGAGTCACAGGCCGTTGCTGGGCAAGTCCCAGCCGGTTACCCAAATGGTTTTTTCGGATGGCCTGGGTGCAGTCTCTCTGTTCATTGAACCTCTGCCCGATGGACAGAATTTGGAGGGCCTGTCCACCGAAGGCAGCATTGGAATCTATTCGCGTCACTTGGGGAATATCAAGGTGACGACCGTGGGCGAGGCACCGGCGGCCACGCTCCTCCAAACGGGAAATTCGGTTCGACCAAAATGAGTGGCGAATTACTGGAACAGCATGCCGTCGTCACCCGTGTGGAACCCGGCGCGGCCTGGGTCGAAGCGCGTGAGCCGTCAGGCTGCGGGACCTGTGGCGGCAATGGTTGCTCCACCCGACAACTGGCTGAAATGTTTCGTCCCAAGGCCCACGATTTCAGGGTCGAGGATCCGCTGGGGGTGAAGACCGGCGAAATGGTTTGGGTTGGATACCCTGCCGGTGCGGTCTGGCACGGCGCATTGAGGGCATATGGCCTGCCTTTGGTGCTGGTCCTGTTGGGCGGATTGCTTGGCCAGTTGCAGACCGGGGGTGATGCCGGAGCCTCGCTGGGGGCAGCCCTCGGCCTGATGCTCGGGATGATTGGCTTGGTGATTTCAGGCCGGAAGCGAGCTTCTCTTCCGGTCATCTTGCGCCGTGACGGGGAGCAGCCTGTCACATTCACTCCATCCTCCTGTCATTAAGATGAGGTAAAGATGATCAAGACGCTAATTGCATCCATTGCCCTATTAATTGCCGGCTTCACCCAGGCTGCTCCCAATCAGGTATTGGATGCGTCTGACCTGGTGGATAAGGAAGGGCCCGCAGTGGTCAATATTTCAACCACCACCTTGATTCAGCACGGTGTCCAGGGCATGCCGAGGCCGGAAGATCAAGAAATGTTCGATTTCTTCCACAAATTTTTTCCGCCTGGAGCTAGCCCCCACCTGCGCATCCCGCGGGAAGTTCCTGAACGCGCCTCGGGGTCGGGGTTTATTGTCAGCAGCGATGGCTATATTTTGACCAATGCCCATGTGGTGGATGGGGCGGATGAAGTGGTGGTGAAATTGATCGACAAGCGCAAGTTCACCGCCAAGGTGATCGGCTTCGACAGCCGCACCGATGTGGCCCTGATCAAGATCAATGCGACGCACCTGCCAACCGTGACCATGGGTGATCCGAACAAGCTGAGAGTGGGTGAGCCCGTGGTGGCAATCGGTTCGCCTTTCGGGTTTGAAAACAGCGTGACTTCCGGCATCGTTTCCGCCAAGGGACGTTCGCTGCCGGATGAAAACTATGTGCCCTTCATCCAGACCGATGCCGCGATCAACCCGGGCAATTCCGGCGGCCCCCTGTTCAACATGAGGGCCGAGGTGGTTGGCATCAATTCCCAGATCTACAGCCGCAGCGGCGGATATCAGGGCGTGTCCTTCGCCATTCCCATTGACGTGGCGATGGACGTGGCCGAACAACTCAAGGCCGGTGGTAAGGTATCGCGTGGCTGGCTGGGGGTGGCGGTCCAGGAAGTCACGGCCGACCTGGCCGAATCCTTCGGCCTTTCGCGCCCCGCAGGTGCGCTGATTTCCGATGTTCAGGAAGGTAGCCCCGCGGAAAAAAGCGGCCTGCAAGCATCAGATGTGATCCTTCAGTTTGATGGCAAGGCAGTGGAAAATTCCGGCGACCTGCCGCGCCTGGTGGGTGCGATCAGACCCGGATCCAAGGTACCGGTCAAGGTCTGGCGCAAGGGCGCCGTGAAGGAACTAATCGTCGCGGTGGGCAGAATGCCGGACGAAGATAGCGGTGGACCAGCGGCGATGAAATTCGGCAAGGCCATGTCCAAGGGTGGTCTGGCCCTGTCTGAACTGTCGACAGAACAAAAGCACGCGCTGAAGCTCAACAACGGTCTGCTGGTGGAGGATGCCACGGAAGATGCGGTCCGTGCCGGCATCCGGGAAGGCGATGTGATTCTCGCGGTAAACAATACAATGGTAAAAACCGTGGATGAATTCCGTCGCCTGATCAAGGCTGTGCCAAAAGGGAAAAGCGCCGCGATTCTGGTCCGTCGCGGTGAGGGCACCCTCTACAT
>JBAWGM010000526.1:0-2034 GCA_049592895.1 Thiobacillaceae bacterium
GTGCAGGATGATGGCATGGCACACCGCCCCCCCTTCGGGATACAGGGGTCTCTGCACACGAAGCGGCCCCACATGTTCGCGGCGCGTAAGGAGGGTGGCAGCCCGGCGTCGAGAGAATCCCAACGCCAGGCGTGCATGCCATGTCGAGCCGACATGGTGCGCAAGAGTCATCGCCTCATCATACCGACAGCAATTCCCGAACTCCATCCTTGCCCATATCCGTCCCCGCGCCACGCCTGATGATTTCTCCCCTTTCCATCAGCAAGTACTGGTCGGCGAGCGTATGAGCAAAGTCGTAGTACTGCTCTACCAGGAGAATGGCCATGCTACCTTGTTCGGCCAAGGCGCGAATGGCGCGTTCGATGTCCTTGATGATGGAAGGCTGGATGCCTTCGGTGGGCTCGTCCAGGATCAGCAGCCTGGGACCGAAGGCCAGGGCCCGACCGATGGCCAGTTGTTGTTGCTGGCCGCCGGACAGATCACCTCCACGCCGCTTCATCATCTGCTTGAGCACCGGAAACATGGCGAAAATGCGCTCCGGGACGGGCGTGCCTCCCGGCCGCGTGGCCAGCCCCATGCGCAGGTTTTCCTCCACGGTGAGGCGCGGAAAAATCTCGCGGCCTTGCGGCACATAGCCGATGCCGGCCTTCACTCGCACGTGCGAGGGTGTCGCGGTGATGTCCCGGTCCTCGAAGCGGATGCTGCCAGTTTTCGCCGGCACAAGGCCCATCAGGCATTTGAGCAAGGTGGTCTTGCCCACGCCGTTGCGGCCAAGCAGGCAGGTCACCTGTCCGGTGGGCGCGGTGAGGTTGACATTGCGCAGGATATGGCTGCCGCCGTAGTACTGGTTTAGGTTCTCGACGACGAGCATCTCAGCGCCCCAAATAGACTTCGATCACTCGCCGATCGGCCTGCACCGTGCGCAGATCGCCTTCCGCCAGCACCGAACCTTCGTGCAGCACTGTGACCTTGCCGTCAAGTTGTTCGATGAAGGCCATGTCGTGCTCCACCACTACCAGGCTGTGCCTGCCTGCGAGCGACTTGAACAGTTCGCCGGTGCGTTCGGTTTCTTCGTCCGTCATGCCGGCCACGGGTTCATCCAGCAGCAGCAGCCCGGGATCCTGCATCAGGAGCATGCCGATCTCCAGCCACTGTTTCTGGCCGTGCGAGAGCAGGCCGGCCAGACGGTCAGCCTCCTTGTCCAGTCGGATCAATTTCATGGTTTCGGCGATCTTGTCCCGCGCCGCGCTGTCAAGCCGTATGAACAAGCTGGTGAAGGCACGTTTGTCGGTCTTCATGGCAAGCTCCAGGTTCTCGAACACGGTGTGGTTCTCAAACACCGTGGGTTTCTGGAACTTGCGGCCGATGCCGGCATGGGCGATCTCCGGCTCGGTCATGCGGGTCAGATCGATGGTCTGGCCGAAGAAGCAGGTGCCGGAGTCGGGCCGTGTCTTGCCCGTAATGACATCCATCATGGTGGTCTTGCCGGCGCCGTTGGGACCGATGATGCAGCGCAGTTCGCCGGCATCAATCGACAGGGTCAGCTTGTTGAGCGCCTTGAAGCCGTCGAAGCTGACCGAGATGTCCTCCAGGTAGAGGATGACCTTGTGGGAGATGTCCAGGCCTGGCTGGAGCAGGTGCCCGACCGCAGGCGCGTTGTCTTCCCAACCGAGGCCTTGCTGTTCCGCATTCATGTCCTTGCTTTCTTCTTCATGCGTTTCCACAGGCCCAACACGCCATCCGGCAGCCACAGGGTCACCATCACAAATAGCGCGCCCAGAAAAAACAGCCAGTATTCGGGGAAGGCCACGGTGAAATAACTCTTGGACAGATTCACCAGCGCCGCTCCGATCACCGGTCCGACCAGGGTGCCCCGTCCCCCCACTGCCGTCCAGATGGCGATTTCGATGGAGTTGGCGGGTGACATCTCGCTCGGGTTGATGATGCCCACCTGCGGCACGTATAAGGCACCGGCAATGGAGCACAGCATGGCGGAAAGGGTCCAGATGAACAACTTGTAGTACAGCGGGTTGT
>JBAWGM010000527.1:0-2113 GCA_049592895.1 Thiobacillaceae bacterium
AACCGATTCATCTGGCCCTGGCCGGCGCTGGTCCCCACACGCTCCGGCTGGCTTATCAGGGCACGCTGGGCCCTCTGCTCGACCTTGATCAAAACGGGGTCCTGGACCACCTGCCGCCCATGGTCGATGCACGGGGCAGCTTTCTGCCCGCCGGCAGCGGCTGGTACCCGGACCCCGGCGTGCCCTTCAGCTACCGATTGAGCCTGCACCTGCCCGCAGGGCAAAAGGGCTTGGTTCCCGGCACTCTGATGAAAGAGTCGGAACGCGATGGCTACCAGGCGGAATATGTCTTTGCCCATCCCGCCGAAGGGATCGACCTGATGGCCGGGCCGTATGCGGTGACGGAGCGCCTGATCCCCCGACGGGGAGGGGCACCCCTGCGGCTGCGCACCTGGTTCTATTCAGACATGGCAGACCTGGCGCCCGGCTACCTGGACGACTCGGCCCGCTACATCGCCCGCTACAGCGAACTCATCGGCCCCTACCCCTTCGACGCCTTCAGCGTGGTCGCCAGCCCTCTGCCCACCGGCTTCGGCATGCCCAGCGTCACCTACCTTGGCCGGGACGTGTTGCGCCTGCCCTTTATCCGCGCCACCTCCTTGGGTCACGAGGTGCTGCACAACTGGTGGGGCAATGGCGTGATCCCCGACTGGGCTACCGGCAACTGGTCGGAAGGGCTCACGACCTTCATGGCCGACTATGCGTACCAGGAAGATCAGTCGGAAGAAGCTGCCCGGGCGGCGCGCCTGGCCTGGTTGCGTGACCTGGCCGCCGTGCCGGAGGCGGAGGACACTCCCCTCACCGCCTTCACCGCCCGCCACCACGGCATTTCGTCCATCGTCGGCTACGACAAGGCGGCCATGGTGTTTTTTATGTTGAGGGACGAGATCGGAGCCGATGCCTTTTCCAAGGGTCTGCGCCTGTTCTGGCAGCGCTTCCGCTTCAGGCGCGCCGGCTGGACCGATCTGGAAAAAACCTTCGCCGAGGTGGCAGGCCGGGATCTGGGTGCCTTCTTCCGGCAATGGGTAGAGCAGGCCGGCGCACCGCGCCTGAAACTGAGCGATGCCCGCTGGGCCAAGGGCAACCTGTACCTGACCCTGGAACAAGCCGGCCCGCCCTACCAAATGCGCGTGCCCCTGCGCCTGCTGGTCTATCCGGACCAGTCGGAAAGCCGCCGGGTGGAGGTAAAGGAAGCCTCCACACAAATCAGCCTGCCCGCGCCGAAGCTGGTCCAGGCCGTGGAACTGGACCCGGATTACCGGCTTTGGCGACGCTTGGAACCGAAGCACTTTCCACCCATTCTGCGGGAGGTGTTTGTGGCACCCGTGGTGGGCCTGCTGACGGCGGGAAATGACATGGAAGAACCCGCCAAGTCTTTGGCAGAGCGCCTGCTGGATGCCCGACCCGAGTTCCTTCAAGCCTCCGGTTCAGGTCTGCCTGGAAGCGACCCCGTGCTGATCGTTGGCCAGACTGACCGGGTCAACGATCTGCTGGCCCGACTGGGCCTGCCGCCCTCGCCGTCCCAAGTTGCAGGCAAAGGCAGCGCCCGGGTCTGGGTGGCCCGGAATGAGTCGGGACGGCCCTACGCGGTGGTCGAGGCTCAAGATGCCGGCGCACTGAAAGCGATGCAACGCCCCCTGCCCCACTACGGGCGCCAGAGCTGGCTGGTGTTCGACGGCGCCAAGGCCACAGCCAAGGGCATATGGCCGGCCCGAGCCGAACGGTTCAGAGTCCAGACACCCGCCATCATGCCGCCCACCGATCTGGCGCATTGATGGGGGTATCCGTGCTGTGGCGAGGAAAGTCTCCTTCCTGCAATATCGTTTGACGGGCGACGCCCGTTGACCGTTTTGCCCCACAATAAGTGGCTCCATTTGTTTGAATAACTTTCCCCGATTCATGAGTGGGCTCCTGGCGGGGCTGCAGTGTTGTCCGCACCGGGGTTCGCCACGAAGCGGCTTGACAGGAATATCATGACGGTACTGCGTTGCGGCCTGGGAGATTCAATGATGAAGGGATACCTGCGGAATTTGCTGGCGGTGGCGATATCGGGAATCGTGCTAACCATCGCCGGGTGCGGTGGTGGAGGCGGCGGCACCCATTCCACTACCCC
>JBAWGM010000528.1:0-1606 GCA_049592895.1 Thiobacillaceae bacterium
TGGCCAATACGGACCTGCGACTCAGAACGCGCAGTCACGTCCCCAACCTGAGTCCTGACCAGCGCGAACGCATGATGGTGCTTTACGAAATCCTCATCGCCCTGTTCGAGCGCGCCTATCTGCTGGCCTATGATGAAAACATGTCCGCGCGAAAACGGCGGCGCTGGCTGTCGTGGGAAGATTACATGCGCGAATGGTGCGCCCGCGCCGATTTCCGCGATGCGTTGCCCACCCTGCTGCAGGGGGAAGACGCGGATTTTGCCGCCTATATCCGGCGCCTTACGCAGGAAGGTCAAATGGATACCTAAGATGGAAAATTCAATGGAAGATTCGATGGACGTTCCCATCAACGTGTTGGGCGAGACATTGCGCGACTGTAGCCTGCACCCCCTCACGGGCTTCTATCGTGACGGTGCCTGCAACACCGGCTCCCAGGATGTCGGCCTGCATGGGGTGTGCGTCCTGTTGAGCGCCGAGTTTCTCGCCTTTTCCAAGTACGCCGGCAACGATCTTTCCACCCCTGCGCCTGAATACGGCTTTCCCGGCCTCAACCCGGGTGATCGCTGGTGTCTGTGTGCGAGCCGGTGGCAGCAGGCTCTCGACGCGGGCTACGCACCCAAGGTTGTGCTGTCCGCCACCCACCAGACGGCGCTCAAGGTGGTGGCACTGGAGGACTTGAAAGTCCATGCGCTGGATCTGAATTGATCCGGTGCGGACAGGCCGCGTTCACAGACTCCGAGGGCGTGTTGACACCATTTGCGCGTGAAATTAGCGTCACCTTGAGCGGTCATTCCACGTGGCGGACTACCCGCAAAATAAGCAGTCTTATCCGGCCTCCGCCCTGCGCAGGACAATCAAGACCAGGGCGAGAGTACTAAATGCAGCGCCTGCCAGGAAAGTCGCCGGCGCACCTTCCACGTCCCAAAGCAGGCCGGCCAGCGCACTCGCGCCAAGCATAGCCAGCCCGCTTGTCACATTGAAGAAACCGAAGGCTGTGCCCCTCATATCTTCCGGCGCTACGTGCGCCACCATGGTCGCCAGGAGTCCCTGGGTCATTCCCATGTGCAGGCCCCAAAGGGCAATGCCCGACCACACCCATTTTGCCGGTCCGCCGTGCGCCAGGGCCAGATCGGCCATAATCAGAACCACCGCCCCAAGCATCAGCAGGCTCGAGCGTTTCATTGAATCCGCGAGTTTGCCGAATGGATAGGCGGCAAGCGCATAGACGAGATTCATGACCACCAGAACCAGGGGCGCATAGGCAATGGGAAGGCCGCCCTGCCGGGCGCGCAGAATCAGAAACGCTTCGCTGAAACGTGCCAGGGTGAAGACCGCGCCGATCCCCACCACCCACCAATAAGGCCTGGGCAGGCGGCGCAGATTTTCGCTGCGCAGCGGATTCGAGCGCCTGCCATCCGTGACATGTTCAGGCTCGTGAACCCCGAAGATGAGAAGCAGGACCGACAGAAGCCCGGGGATGATCGCCACCCAGAACACGGCGCGAAAGTTGTTGGCCCACAACAGCATCAGCCCCATCGCCAGAAGCGGCCCAAGAAACGCCCCCACCGTATCCAGCGCCTGGCGCAGGCCAAACGCCGCACCGCGA
>JBAWGM010000529.1:0-4153 GCA_049592895.1 Thiobacillaceae bacterium
GACCGGCAATTCTTCCAGCAGTAGATTCAGCACCCGCTTGTGCTCCGCCTCATCCTGGTGTTGTAGCGGCGGGGCACCGGACACGATCAATACAAATTCACCGCGCTGCCGGTTGGGGTCCTGGAGCAGCCAAGTCTGCGCCTCACTCAAAGGCAGGGTATGCACCTGTTCGAAGCGCTTGCTTAATTCGCGGGCAATCGTCAGGGTCCGTTCTGCACCCAAGACCGCGGTCATCTCTGCCACTGCGGCGGCGATGCGGTGCGGAGACTCGTAAAACACCAGACCGTAAGGCAGCTCCCGTATCTCAGTGAGTGCTTTTTTGCGTGCTTCATCCCTTGCTGGTAAAAATCCATAGAACAGCCAGTGCTCGAACAGTTGCCCGCTGGCGGACAGGGCGGCCATCGCCGCACTCGGTCCGGGCAGCGGAACTACCGCCAGTTTGGCCCGATTGGCCGCAGCGACCAGCCTGGCGCCAGGATCGGACACCGCGGGCGTGCCTGCATCGGTCACATAAGCCACTGCCTGACCAGCGCGGATACGCTTGATAATGCCTTCCGCAGCCTGTTGCTCATTGTGTTCACGCACCGAAAGCATTTCCTTGCGCAGACCAAAATGATCCAGCAACTGGCGGCTCACCCGGGTGTCCTCCGCCGCCACGCAATCTGCCCGCTTCAGCACATCAAGCGCGCGCAAGGTGATGTCCCCAAGGTTTCCGATCGGGGTGGCGACTACATATAATCCAGGCATTAATCCCGTCTGCGTCTCATACACCTTTCCATTTTCTCATGTTGCGACAACTCCTCGGAAAATTCGCCGAAGGCCGAGCGGCGGATCATCTGAAAGCACAGGGCCTGAACCTGGTGGCACGCAATGTGCGCAGCCGCTTTGGCGAAATCGACCTGATCATGCGCGACGGGGAGGTGCTGGTATTCGTCGAAGTGCGCAGCCGCACGCGCAGCGATTTTGGCAGCGCCGCGGACAGCGTCACGCCGGCCAAGCAGCGCCGCATCGTGCTTGCGGCGCGAGAATACCTGGCGCGGCAGCGCGGGCTGCCACCCTGCCGGTTCGATGTGGTGACCCTGGATGGGGCCCAGAACAACCCGGTCTGGATCAAGAACGCGTTCGGCGATATGGGATAATGACTGCATGGATCCAATCGAACGCATCCACGCGCATTTCGAACAGTCTGCCCGCCTGAAACTGGACGCTGCCGCAGTGCTTGCGGTGCCGATATCCCGCGCCGCAGACCGCATACTCCAATGCGTGATGGGCGATGGCAAGGTGCTGGCCTGCGGCAATGGCGGATCCGCTGCGGATTCCCAGCATTTTGCCTCGGAGATGGTGAACCGTTTCGAGCAGGAGCGCCCCGGCCTCGCTGCCATCGCTCTGACTACGGATACCTCCACGCTCACCTCGATTGCGAATGATTACGCCTACCATCAGGTGTTTGCCCGCCAGGTATCCGCCCTAGGACATCCGGGCGATGTGCTGCTGGCAATTTCCACCAGCGGCAATTCCGAAAGCGTGGTGCGGGCCGCTCAAGCCGCGCGAGAACGGGATATGAGCGTGATCGCCCTGACCGGGCGCGATGGCGGCAATCTTGCGGAACAAATGGGCGGCAGCGACATTCTCATTTGCGTGCCTGCAGACAACACCGCGCGCATACAGGAGATTCATTTACTAACCATTCACTGCCTCTGCGATGTAGTCGACAGTGTCTTGCTGGGAGTAGCTTAATGCGTGGAATTCTTTACTTGACCCTGATTGCGGCCCTCACCCCCGCCCTCAACGGTTGTGTGGCAGTGGTGGCCGGCGGCGCGGCAACCGGCATCTTGATCGCCGATGACCGGCGCAAGGCAGGCGTCTATCTGGAGGACCAGGAAATCGAATTTCACGGCATGAATCGCATGCACGAGTTGTTCCCCCAGGCCTCAGTCAGTGTCAGCATCACCAGCTACAACCATAATGTGTTACTGACTGGCCAGGCTCCCGACGAGCCCACCAGAGCGAAGGTGGAGGAGACGATCAAGGCCATTCCGAAAGTCCACACGGTGTACGACGAAATCACCATCTCCGGCGTGCCTTCTCTGACTTCCGAAGCCAATGACAGCGCGATCACCACGAAGATCAAAGCCAGGCTGCTGGATGGCAAGGGCGTGAACTTCAACCATGTCAAGGTAGTGACTGAAGCTGGCGTCGTCTATCTGATGGGCCTGCTGACCCATGCCGAAGCAGATGAGGCCGCGCATGTAGCCGCCAGCACAGGCGGCGCCGTGCGGGTCGTGAAGGTGGTCGAATACATCGACTGAGAAAGGCCAAGGCGTGAAGCACGAGGCGGGTTCCTCCTCACTTGCAGCACCTGCCTTCGAAGTGAAGATCGCGCCTCCCTCGGATCTCGCTTCCCGCATGGGCCCGCTGCCGCGGCCACGGGTCTTCACCAACGGCTGTTTCGATATCCTGCACCGCGGCCATGTCAGCTACCTGGCCCAGGCCCGGGCTCTGGGGGCCTGCCTGATCGTGGGCGTCAACACGGATGCATCGGTGCATCGGCAGAACAAGGGTTCCAATCGGCCGATCAACACACTCTCGGATCGCATGGCTGTACTGGCCGCTTTGGAGTCCGTTTCCCTGGTGGTGCCGTTTGATGAAGACACGCCGCTAAACCTGATCCTGGCCATCCGTCCCGAGGTTCTGGTAAAAGGCGGTGACTGGCCGGTCGAGGACATCGTCGGCAGCCGCGAACTGATGGGCTGGGGCGGCCAGGTTCATTCCATCCCTTTTCTTTACCAGCAATCCACCACTGCCCTGCTAAACAAGATCCGCGCATGAATTACATCGACCTGAGAGATTTTCTTGCCCAACTTGAACAGCGCGGTGAATTGAAACGAATCTCCCTGGAAGTCGATCCGAAACTCGAAATGACAGAGTTCTGCGACCGCATGCTCAAACAGGGCGGCCCGGCCATCCTGTTCGAGAAGCCCAAGGGCCACAGCATGCCGGTGCTGGGAAACCTGTTTGGCACGGTTCAAAGAGTTGCCCTGGGCATGGGCGAGGAAGATCCGGGCAAGCTGCGGGAAATCGGTCAACTGCTCGCCTATCTCAAAGAACCTGAACCGCCCAGGGGACTCAAGGATGCCTGGGACAAACTTCCCATCCTCAAGCAGGTGCTCAACATGGCGCCCAAGGAAGTGCGTTCGGCACCATGTCAGGAATTGGTCTGGGAAGGGACCGATGTGGATCTCTCGCGCTTGCCCATCCAGACCTGCTGGCCGGGCGATGCCGGCCCGCTGATCACCTGGGGACTGGTGGTCACCCAGGGTCCACACAAAGCGCGGCAGAATTTGGGTATCTACCGGCAGCAGGTGATCGGACCCAACCGGGTTATTATGCGCTGGCTCGCGCACCGAGGCGGCGCGCTGGACTTTCGCGATTTCCAGCAGGCCAGTCCGGGCAAGCCCTTCCCGCTGGCCGTTGCGCTGGGCGCCGACCCCGCGACAATTTTGGGAGCGGTCACGCCGGTGCCGGATTCCTTGTCCGAATATCAGTTCGCCGGGCTGTTGCGCGGCGCGAAAACGGAAGTGGTGAAATGCCTGGGCAACGACTTGCAGGTGCCAGCAAGCAGCGAAATTGTTCTGGAAGGCCACATCCTTCCCGATGACATGGCGGCTGAAGGACCGTTCGGCGACCACACGGGCTATTACAACGAAGTGGAGAAATTTCCGGTATTCACCATCGACCGCGTCACGATGCGCAGGAATCCAATCTACCACTCCACTTACACCGGCAAGCCGCCGGACGAGCCGGCGATCCTGGGTGTGGCCTTGAATGAAGTGTTTGTGCCGCTGCTGCAAAAGCAGTTCCCGGAAATCACCGATTTCTACCTGCCGCCTGAAGGCTGCAGCTACCGCATGGCGGTGGTAAGCATGAAGAAGAGTTACCCCGGCCACGCCAAACGCGTGATGTTCGGCGTATGGAGCTTCCTTCGCCAGTTCATGTACACCAAGTTCATCCTGGTGACCGATGAGGATGTGAACGTGCGTGATTGGAAGGAAGTCATCTGGGCACTGACCACCCGGGTGGACCCGGCGCGCGACACACTCATCGTGGAGAACACGCCGATCGATTATCTCGACTTCGCCAGCCCCGTTTCATG
>JBAWGM010000530.1:0-6112 GCA_049592895.1 Thiobacillaceae bacterium
TACTGTGCCACCCGCTCGAGAAACAAACTGCGGTTGGCGAGTCCGGTGAGCACATCGTAGTAGGCGAGGTAGTTGAGCCGCTCCCGCTTGTCGATGTGATCAATGGCGAACGAAATGTCGCCGGCCAGTTCCGTCAACAACTGCATTTCCTCTTCATGGAAGAATTCAATCTCTCTGGCGTAGAACGCGATTGCGCCTACCGCCTCGTCCGCAACAATCAAGGGCAACACGACCATCGAGCGGACTCCGGATTCGGCATATTGTTTGCCTAACAAAACCCTGGGGTCGCTTAGCGTATCGTTGGACACGATGGCCTCTTTCTCCCTGATTGCCTGCGCGACCATGGTCTTTGGCGCATCCTCACTCGAAGACAAGAGGTCTTTTATGCCGGTCAGAATCGCCTTATCCTTGCCCGCCGAGGCGACCGGGACTATCTGCATCGCACTCCGATCGACGATGGCGATCAGGGACATGCGGAACCCGCCTGTCTCGACCGCGACCCGGCACGCTTCTCTGAACATCTCGCCGCGGTCGTCCACGCGCACGATCAGTGCATTGATACCGCTCAGTGTGGCGTGAACGCGGCCGAGGTATGCGATCCTGGACTGCGCTGCCTTGCGTTCGGTAATGTCTTGAATCATGGTGAGATGGCGTGGGTGGGCTTTATCGTTGACGTTCAACGGGCTGACCGTCATGTCGATCCAAACGGCCGTGCCATCGGGGCGAAGATAACGTTTTTCCGTCTCGAATCGGTCTATCTTTCCGGCATTTAACAGGGCCATATTTTCCCGATCTGTCTGTACATCATCGGCGTGAGTGATTTGCAACCAGTCAATATTCTCCAACCCTTCCATTGACCTGCCGGCAATCTCAGCAAAGCGCTTGTTGACCTCGTTGATACGTCCCGTGAGCGAATCGACCAGGGCAATGCCCAAAGGCGCTTGCGCAAACATGGTCTTGAAGCGCGCTTATGCGCAGCGCGGCTTCCGTAATCTTGCGCTGGGTGATCTCGCTGCGCAATTGCTCGTTCGCAGATTCCAACCCGTCCCGGGCCTGCACTGCGTCTTCCATCATATTCAGCGAAGCGAGTGCCGACTCATTGAGTTCCTTCGTGCGCTCCCTGACCTTATCGTCGAGCTGATCGTTCAACCCCTGCAGTTCCATTGTTTTCTGGCTCAATTGCTGGTTGCTTTCCGTGATGACGGCGTGCCACCGGCGAGTGGCCCAAAATACATACAACGTGGCGAGCGTCAGCAATAGCGCCGAGGTGATTGTTGTGATGACGTTCTGGCGCATATCTGCCTGCAATTCTGCGCGCACCGAGTCGCTGTCCTTCAACAAATGAAGGTTGAACTCCGTCATGCCTGCGGCATAAATCTTCTTCTGCGCCTCATATTCCCCGCTCGACAGCAATCGTTGCGCCTCGGCATTGTGCCCCTGCCTTACCAGTTCGAAAGCGCGATGTTCCATGGCGACAAGCGTATCGTTGGCGGCGTCGGTCCTTGCAGCAGCCGCGCCATGAGACGCATTCGGATCCAGTCGTAAGGCTTCCTTGATGGCCCGGTCGAGTTGCGGCTCGTACTGGAGATAGCGCGTCTCCCAGTCCAGATTGCCGCTGGCTGCCGCCATCCGTGCCGACATGGTCAAGACCTCATCGAGGTGGACGATTTCCCCCCGGACTATCTGCATGCGGGCAATCGCCGGTAGCTGTGCTTCGGCATAGAGGTAGTCGTAGTACGCATCCCAGCTTAGGAACCCAAGATTCAACAGCAAGAGCGCCGCAGCCAGTAACCACTGAAACCGGAGAGGATGCTTGCGTGAGCGGTCAGGAGGCTTATCTATGATCAGGTTTTGTCCTCACCGGCTCCAAAGCGAGAAACGCCAGTTCGTAGGGTGGCTCTTGTCCCGCTTGTTTTGCCAGATCATTGATCTGTTTTTTCAGTTCGATCATCTGCAATTCACGCCCGACGCTCAGGCGATGAAATCTCTCGAGTTCGGCTGCGCGTTGTCTGACTACTTCTTCAGCCTTTTTGCGTTCGGTGATGTCTTCGCCGATGCTCGCCGTTCCGATCACTTCGCCGGCTCCCGAGCGCAACACCGAATTGTTCCAGTGAATAAGCCGACGCTGGCCCGAACGTGTAAGGATCTCGTTCTCGTGATGCCTTTCTTCTTGGGGGTTGGAAAGGAGTGATGCGTAATAAGCATCCTTTGAATCGCTGATTTCGGGCGGCAGGAAAAGCTCGAACCAGTTCTTCCCGATGACTTCCTCTTGGCGCCAACCGGCCAGGCGGAGCAGGTAGTCGTTGCAGTAAGTGATGTGTCCTTCGTGGTCCAGCATGACTGCGACCAACTCGACATGTTGCAGCAGGTCGTTAAAGCGCCGTTCGCTTTCGCGCAACTCCTCATTGGCGCGTGAAATTGCCAGTTCAGCGATCTTCAGATCATGAATATCCGTGCAGGTGCCAAACCATTTCAGGATGTTGCCGGTGGCTTCTTGCAGAGGCACGCCCCGGACCAACCACCAGCGGTAAACTCCATCCGCGCGGCGCAAACGAGCCTCGATCGAGTAAGTGCCGTTCTCCAACGTCGCGCGCCGCCAAGCCTCCCATGCTGGCTGCTGGTCGTCTGGATGAAACGTTTTGTTCCACCCATGGCCCAGGCTATCCTCAAAGGTGAGGCCGGTGTAATCCATCCACTGGTGGTTCAAATAAATGTTCCAGCCATCCGGTCGCGTGATCCAGACGATTTGCGGCATGGATTCGGCCAGGGTGCGGAACTCCGCTTCACTCGTTCGCAATGCTTCCACCGCGTGCTGTTGCTCGGTGATGTCGCGCCCATAAACGTTGACGTAATCCTCAGCAAGAATGGGCGCTAAGTTGCATGAGAATATCCGCCCGTCGCACGCAATATTGACTTCCTTTGTCAGGCCGGATTCAAAAGTTCCTGCTATCAATTGCCGCCAGTCATCTGATAGATTCTGGCCGACCACTCGTCCCCATGTTGTCACGATGGGTGTGCTCGCCTGGTTGGCATAAAGAATGGCGCCATCTCGCCCGATGCGTAATACCGGATTGGGGTTTTCTTCGGGAAATCGGGAAAGCCTCTTGATTTCATCTTGCGCGTGTTTGTGGTGGGTAATGTCCTGGTAGAGCCCCAGAACGCCGATGATCTGGTTATCCTTGTCACGCAGTGGCACCTTGGAGGTGCGCAGCCAGATCGTGTTGCCGTTTGGAGCCGTCTGCGGTTCTTCGATATTCAGCTTGGGGTCGCCCGATTCCAACACCGCCCTATCGTCGGCGCGGTACAATTCGGCCTGATCCTTCCAACCCATTTCAAAATCAGTCTTGCCGGTCAGTTCGTCGGGTCTGGAATGCCCGGCATCTTGCGCAAACCGAGAGTTGCAGCCTAGATACTGCAAATTGCGATCCTTCCAGAATATGCGGGATGGCACATTTTCGACAACGAGTTGGAGTAAATTCTTCGACTCTTGGAGTGCCTTCTCCGCCTGCTTGCGCTTGGTAATGTTCATGTGCATGACCACTGCACCACTCGGATGGTCTTCTCCCAGAGGTGTCACTGTCATCAGGAACCAGCGATGTTCGGTTCCCGATTGACAGGAATATTCGAGCGAAAAGCTCTCTTCAGCACCTTCCAATACCGAACGAATGCCCTTGGCGGCCTGCTGAGCCCCGGCTGCGTCATCTCCGTGTGCGCTATCGCAAACCCCGAGGTAATTGACGCCGACCTCATATCCCGGGCCTTGGGGCGCACTTGCGCGGCCAAATCGCCGCCACGCCTCGTTCACAGAGATGATGAACCCTTGGATATCGAGCAGAGCGATATGCACAGGCAGCGCGTTAAGGATGGCGGCCTGCTTGGCCGCCTCGTGGTGACGCAAGTGGTCCTGGGCGCGCCGCAACAAGAGCGTGCGGCCGTCACGGTCCGCCACCGTATCCACTTCGCCCGCGGTCAGTTCCTCCAGGCGTTGCTCGGTCCCGTGCAGTGTCTCGATTAACGCGGAGATTTCCTTGTTCACCTCCACCGCAAATTGCGATTTCCCGGGGTTCACGCGGCGACCCTTTCCAGTCCCAACGCCTGCAACACAGTTTGTGTCCGGCTGAGCGTGCCGACGATTCTTCGGACAGGAGACGGCGCGAGCTTGACCAGGGTCGGCGTCATGAAGATGCCGTCTGCCAGCGCACGCTCAGGGTCCTTGAAGACGTCCACGACTTCGATCTCGTGCCGACCCGGCAGTTGCGCCTGGCAAAGCGCCGTCAGGTTGGCAAGCGCCTGAGCGGAGTTCAGCCCGTCGCCTGCAACGAAGAGCCGGAACTTGAGCATGACGCCTCGACTCATCTTGGGCGCTCCTTCCGGCCCGGCTTCGCCGCATCGGCCCCGCGCAATTCCTCCATCTGGGTGCGGCCCCGCGATAATTCGCCCTTGCGACTCTCCGTGGTGCGGACCAACAATTCCTTCTCGACCTGCTTCGCCAGGAGTTCCGTCTGCAGCGACTTCAGGCGCACCTCGAGCTCGGCCTCCTCCGCATCCAGCCTGACGCGCTTGAGCTTCCCGGCGACTTCGTTGACCTCATTCGCGGCCCGGTCGGCGCGTTCCTTTTCCCAACGCAGCGCGCCCATCAACACCTCGCCGCCTGCGGTGTAGGTGTCGGTCAGAGTCACGCCTGCATTGCTGAGGATCAGCTCGCGCACCTGGTTTGAATGCGCTGTGCCGCGGGACTTGATGATGGACAAACCGCGGTTGCGCTCGCCGGCCTGCAACAGGTAGTTGAGGTGGATCCAGGTGTCCGCGATCTTCGAGATTTGCAGCGATGAGCTGCCTTCCGACTGGCTGGACATCTCGTCGAGCAGGCTGGTGCAGACCAGGGTGGTGCCCTCGGCCTTCGACCAGTCGAGCAGCCGTTCCGCCACGCTGCGCGCGGTCAACTCGTTGCCGGATTTTGACAATGTGGACACCGGATCGATCACCAGGCAACGGGCTCTATGCTCCTGCGCGAACGCCTTGATGCGCACCAGGAATGTCTCTGCACTGCCGGTGATGCTGCGGGCCGGGATCATGCGCAGGCAGCCGTTTTTCACGTAACGATCCAGCCGGATTCCTACCGAGGCCAGGTTGCGGATTACCTCGGGACCATCAGAGTCAAAGCAGACGAACAGGGTACGCTCGCCGCGCCGGCAGGCGGCCTCTGCGAACGCACCGCTCAAGGTCGTCTTGGCCGTGCCGGGGAAGCCGGTGATCAGCACGCTGGCGCCGCGATAGTAGCCGCCGCCCAGCATCGTATCGAGTCGCTCCACGCCGCTGGATACGCGCTCGTTGGTCACCTTGGCGTCCGCACGACCGAGCGTGTGCGCGACGCCGCCTTCAATTCCGCTTGCGCCGATCACGAACGGTGATTCATTCTCATGGAAGCCGGAGCCCCGATACTTCTGCACGCGCAGATTGCGTTGTGACACGCCCAGCACCACGCTGTGGTTGAGGATCACGGAGCAGTCCACCATGAATTGCATGAATCCGAACGGCTGTTGGCTTAAGGCGCTGGCCTCATCTCCGCCAGCCTTCGCAGTGATGATGCTCGTCAGCTCGCGCGCCAACAACCATTCATGCAGCCGGTAGATCTCCCGCCTTTTTGCCGCCAGGTCAGGCAGCAGTGCCAGTGCGACATCCAAAGCATCGAACACGATGCGCTGCGCCTTCATTGCCTTGGTCTGGGCTTCCAGAGCCGCCAACATGCCGCTGAGATCGAAATCCCCAGACTGGACCAGGTCGGGCAGGGGCCGGGCGTCCACGAAAAACAGTTTCTTTCGTCTGGCCAGTTCCGCGAGTTTCCAGCCAAAGCTTTCGGCATTGGCCACGATGCGCGTCGAGCCCTCCTCGAAAGCGACAAAGATGCCCGGCTCCTTGCGATCCTGCACGCCGTGGACCAGGAATTGCAGCGCGAAAATAGTCTTGCCGGAGCCTGGTCCGCCTGTCAGCAGCGTCGTGCGGCCGCGTGGCAAACCTCCGCGGGTGATTTCATCGAAGCCGGTGATGCCGGTCGGCGACTTGGCGAGTTGCTGCCGCGGCTTCGTTCCAGGCCTGGATTTTGGCGCTAGTT
>JBAWGM010000531.1:0-9050 GCA_049592895.1 Thiobacillaceae bacterium
CTCGACAAGCCGCTGTCCATGACGACGCAGATTCCTGCCGACGCAGTACCCGGTCGCGGCGGCATCGGCGTGAAGCTTCAGGCCCGCTTGGGCGATGACCTGCCAGGCGTGCGCGAATACATGTCCCGTTATCCTTGGACCTGTCTGGAACAACAGGCATCGGAAGCCGTTGCGCTGCAGGATGAGGCGCAATGGAAACATGTTGCGCAGCGCCTGCCCCTTTACCTCGACCGCGACGGGCTGGCTAAGTACTGGGCCGATCTGCGGGAAGGCAGCGACACGTTGACGGCGTACCTGCTGAGCGTTGCCAGGGAGGCCGGTTACAGCATTCCGGACGACGCCCTCGGGCGCATGATCCAGGGCCTGAGCAATTTCATCCAGGGCCGCGTGGTGCGCGGGTCGGCGCTGAACACGGCGGACCTGGCGGTGCGCAAGATTGCCGCCATGGAAGCGCTGTCGCGTTATCCGGACAAGGTCCAGATCGACGCGAACTGGCTGGGCAGTTTCAGCATCACGCCCAATCTGTGGCCCACCACCACCCTGCTGGACTGGATCGCCCTGCACCAGCGCGTCGCCAGCCTGCCCGAGCGCGAGGCCCGGATCAAGGAAGCGACAACGATCCTGAGGAGCCGGCTGAACTTTTCCGGCACGGTCATGACATTTTCCACCGAGCGCACCGATGCCTGGTGGTGGCTGATGTGGAATGGCGACGTCAACGCCAACCGCCTGCTGCTGGCCGCGAACGACGACCCCGAGTGGAAAGACGACATCGGCCGGCTGGTGCGCGGATCCCTGTCGAGGCTGCAGCAAGGCCGCTGGCACACCACGGTGGCCAATGCCTGGGGAGTGCTGGCGCTGAAGAAGTTCTCCGCGCTGCACGAGGCCGTGCCGGTGAGCGGCAGGACCAGCGCAGAACTTGCGGGGAAATTCTTCGCCACTACCTGGGACAAGCCTGAAGCGCAAACCCTGTTGCCCTGGAGCGACCAGCCGGCGGTGCTCAAGCTGGAACATACGGGCCAGGGCAAACCCTGGGTCACGGTGTCCAGCCTGGCCGCGATTCCGCTCAAACAGCCGTTGAATGCCGGATACCGCATCGAACGCAGCGTCACGCCCATCGATGCGCAGTCGCCCAGGGCCTGGCATCGGGGCGATGTCTACCGCGTGACCCTGAACGTGGACGCGCAGACTGACATGGGCTGGGTGGCGCTGATGGATCCCATCCCGTCCGGCGCGACCATACTCGGCACCGGGCTGGGGCGTGATTCGGCCATCCTGTCGGGTGGCGAAAAACGCGAAGGCTGGGTCTGGCCCGCATACGAGGAACGCCGGCACGACAGCTTCCGCGCCTATTACACCTGGGTGCCGAAAGGGCAGTTCAGTGTGCAATACACCGTGCGGCTCAACAACGACGGCCGGTTCCAGATGCCGCCCACCCGGGTGGAAGCCATGTACGCGCCGGAGCTGTTCGGCGAGCTGCCGGTGGACGAGCTGGTGGTCAAGCCATGAGGCAAGCGTTGGCAGGGTGCCTGTTCGCGCTTGGGCTGGCCGTCAGCGCAACGGCTCACGCCTCACTCAGCTTCGAGGCCGTCAAGGCTCAACATCGGCCATCCGAAGCCTGGCTGCTTGACCGTCATGGCCAACTTCTGCAGACCCTGCGCATCGATGAGTCGGTGCGCCGCCTGCCCTGGGTCAAACTCGAGGCCCTTTCTCCCGCCATGCAGGAAGCCCTGATCGCCTCCGAGGATAAGCGTTTCTATTCTCACACCGGCGTGGACTGGGAAGCGGTGCTGGGCGCGGTGTGGGACCGCCTGTTGAGCGACAGCCCGCGCGGCGCTTCCACCCTGACCATGCAGCTTGCGGGGATGCTGGATCCCGCACTGGAGCGCCACGGCGATGGTCGCAGCGTGGCGCAGAAATGGCATCAGATGCAGGCGGCGCGCGAACTGGAGAAGAGCTGGAGCAAGGCGCAGATCCTTGAAGCGTATCTGAACCGCGTGCAGTTCCGCGGCGAGCTGTCCGGCATCGGCGCCGCCTCATGGGGGTTGTTCCAGAAGCACCCCTCCGGCCTCAACAAGGCCGAGGCCAGCCTGCTCGCGGCGCTGCTGCGCGGTCCCAACGCGGCGCCTGGCAAGGTGGCCAAACGGGCCTGCGATGTCGCCGCCAAGCTGTCCGCGCCGCGCCCCTTGTGCAGAACCATCACCTCGCTCGCGTGGTCGACCCTCGTAGTGCGCCCGCGCGTCCCTTTCGACAACCAGATGGCGCCGCATCTGGCCCGGCAACTGTTGAAGCAGCCGGGACAGAGCGTCGCCACCAGCCTCGATGCACACCTGCAAGACTTTGTGTTGACCACCCTGCAGCAGCACCTCGCCGATCTCAAGGACCGGAACGTGGAGGACGGCGCGGTGATCGTGCTCGACAATCGCAGCGGCGAAGTGCTGGCCTACGTCGGCTCCAGCTACGCCACCTCGGATGCCCCCGAAGTCGACGGCGTGCGCGCACCTCGCCTGCCCGGCTCCACGCTCAAGCCCTTTCTTTATGCGCTCGCCATCGAGCGCCGGCAACTCACGGCGGCCTCCCTGCTGGACGACTCGCCGCTCGCGGTCGAGACGGCGGGCGGCCAATATTTGCCGCAAGACTACGACCGCGATTTCAAGGGCTGGGTATCGCTGCGTACCGCACTGGGCTCATCGCTGAATGTGCCTGCGGTGCGCACCCTGCTGTTGCTTGGGCCGGAAGCGTTTTACACCCGCTTGAAACAGCTGGGATTTTCCACGCTCCGCCGCGATGCCGACTTCTACGGTTATTCGCTGGCACTGGGCGGCGCCGAAGTGACGCTGTTTGATTTGACCAATGCCTACCGCACCCTGGCCAACGGCGGCCTTTACTCCCCTCCCCCCCTTGAAAGGGGGAGAGGGGCCGGGGGTGAGGGGGATTCAAGCAAGCGCGGAACCGCAAACCAGCGCCGAGTCTTTTCCCCTGCCGTGGCCTGGATCATCGGCAACATCCTATCCGACCCTGAAGCGCGCGCGCTCACCTTCGGCTTCGACAATGCGCTCACGACGCACGGCTGGGCCGCGGTCAAGACCGGTACCAGCAAGGACATGCGCGACAACTGGTGCGCCGGATTTTCTGATCGATACACGGTGGGCGTGTGGGTGGGCAATGCCTCGGGCGAGCCGATGCACGACGTTTCGGGCGTGAGCGGCGCGGCGCCGGTATGGCAGGCCGTCATGAACAGGCTGCACGAAACCGCGATCAGCCGCCCGCCTCATCAGCCCCGCGGAATCGTGCTGGAACGCGTGCGCTACGAACCTGCCGTCGAGCCGCCCCGGCGCGAAGGCTTCCTGCCCGGCACGGAGATGAGCCTGGTGGCGCTGCCTTCAATCGAAGCCGCGCATCCCCGCATCACCGGTCCAGGCAATGGCGCCATTCTCGCGCTCGATCCGGACATCCCGGCAGGCCGGCAGATCATTCGCTTCGCGGCCAGGCCATCGCGGCCCGACCTGATTTGGCAGGTGGACAATGAACCCGCGAGCGCCGACGCGGATGGCAGCCTGCACTGGCAGCCCGTTCCAGGCGCGCACACCATTGTGCTGCTGGATGAAGAGAACAAGCCGTTGGATGAAACCAGGCTGATGGTTAAAGGAAGTTTGATCCCGGTCGCCAGCCCGCGCTAACAAGACGCCAACTGGTGACGAGGAACCGCGATCACTCTCATCATTTGCGCAAGAATTGCGCGAACGTCTGAAGTTCCGCTGAATTGGCATCGGACACTGCCCAGAACTGCATGCCGCTGTTATGCCAATCAACAATATTGAATCCCGCTTGGACAACAACTTCGCTCCGGGTGTCGAATTGCTATTCCCGCGTTATTGGCAGGACTCAGGCGCAGACCCACGCGACCTGGGACAGCCGCTGAATCGAGTTGATTCTGGGCAATACCCGATTCAGGCCGTATAGACCTGCGTTCAATTGACTAGGAATGGGCCTGGTGATAGCGTTCCGCCCAGCAAACAAAAGCGCATTTGATATGTTCTCGGCGATCCAGAATCCGGGCCACTGGCTGCTTGGCACCGTAGCCATCACCGCGCTGACCGTCGGGTCGGCTGACGCGGTGCCGAATCCGTTTGCGTCAAAGTTGCCGGGCACCTGGTCTGGGGAACTTGAATTCAAGGCGGCCGCGCCGCCGATTATGGTGCCGAATGCACAGGTAAGCATTGCGGCAAACGGTCGCGTGCCATTCACCGTTCAATTCCGAAACGTTACCGGCCACGGTGTGCTCAGGTATGAGAACACGATTCGCGCGGGGGGATGTACGGTGAAGAGTGTGGCTGACATCAAGGTCAGGATAGATGGTGCGTACGACCCGGGGGTGGAATTCGGCAAAGGCAAACTCGATCTCAACATTCACAGCAGAAGATCGGGATTCGGCGGTTCGGTTGCCTGCCCGGGCAGGAAGACGGCGAAGATCCCGCCGCCACCAGGAAGTAACCGGGAGATAACCTCGACGGTTTCGCTGCCAATAACAAGAGATGGTAACGAAAGCCCCTCCCCGGCTGGATCACCCCTCGTCGGCTCGTTGATCTTGCATCTTCCCTGCGCTTTTAATCCGGACAGCGCAAGCCGGCCATCGGTAGAGCTTGACCCGGATCCGCTGGTAGGACCGATGTGGTCGCAGAATGGTGACCAGATATTCGACAGCAAGCAGCTGGCCGCCATGGCGGACAAGGAACCTGCAAACTGGGATGTGCCAGGAATGGTTAGTGTGAGATTCCATGGGGTCGGGGACAAACGCAGCAACGGTAACGTGACGACCGGAGCATCCAAGGCCAAGTATGGAAGTGGCTATTGCGCCTGGGTCGACAAGATCGTCGGCACGCCGCCGCCTGGAGAAATACCTCTGCGGATGTACCTGGCCAGCCAGCTCAAAGTCGGGAATCCCTGCTACGCGGCGGTGCTGACGCACGAGCAGCGTCACATCAACGATGACGAGCCACTGCTGAAGGACTTTGCCAAGAAGTTGACGGCCGATCTCGATTCGTCGCTTCTGCCGAGGCACGACATTCCGATATTGCTTCCGGCCGATTCATCCGATGTGGCACAGGACGAGATCTTCAATCTCGTTAACGGTGTAGTGAAAGCCGATCAGGTCGATTTCAAGTCCCAGGCCAGGCACAGAGCGTCTCAGATCGACACGGCGGCCGAATATGCCGCGGTGAGAACCAAGTGCCCCGGCTGGTGACAATGATTTCAAGATGCTTTCGATAGGCTCCAAAGTTTGGCCGACTCGATTGGGCTGCCGATACTGGCCGCCTGGAGTTGTTCTCAACCCGTCAGGGCCGCCGTTGTCGGGAATGAGGGCGCGTCGAATGTAGAGCACCGGCACGCTCACGCTGTTATTTATCTATCTACTGCGGTTGCCAAACTGACCATGGGAGCAAGGATCACGGCTGTTGAAGAACTTGAACGGATACTAGACCAAACAAATCCGTCCGCATTATCATCACCTATGTGGACATAAACCTGGAGCCCCAGCCATGAATCAAGCAGCCAAGCCCCGAGGACGTTTGCCCGGACACCTCGTGATCACGTCTGCATTACGCGATAGCGGTTGGAAATAACATGTCCACTGCTTGGTGGCTCAACGTAACCGGTCTATGTCTTGTGACATTGGGCGCTGCACTGATGTACGTCTTTCCTACTCGCAGCCCACGATTCAACGAAAAGGGGGAGCAGTTTGTTGAGTTGCTTGGGAATCCATCTGTTCAACGCATGCGCGTTTGGAAAAGCCAGCGTTTCTTATCTCGGTTGGCGCCCGCGCTCTTGCTTGTTGGATTTTTGTTTCAACTTGCAGCGGCGCTGACGCCGCCAGGCTGAGGACATCAGCGTTAACCCGGAAGACAGGCCACTGCCCTTATCTAAGCAAAGCCAGCAATGCTCCGTAAGGCTGGCTGAAACGCGTGAGCCCCTCTTCCTGAACACGCTTTCCCAACTGGACAGGCAGGATCTTCTGCGCGTTCTACATGACACGATGGACCTTCAGCGCCATATGCCCCTGCTCCCCGAACGTCCGCCCAGCAATCGAAAACAGTCAACAATTTCGAGCGCTATGAGGCCCCACTCATTTCGGGCTTTAAACGCCGCTTAGGATCAACCAGCCTTTAAACGTGCGCATAAAACGTGGTGACAGATTGTTCTTGGTCAGGGACGTCGCCAGTCTCAGGTCATAACGTGAGGGCTCTATACTCCTGAAGCGTCGGCCTCACGGCAGGTGCGCTTTGCTGCCACGTTTCGTGGCGGAAAGTTGCGCCGGATAGGGCCCGCAAAGGCAGCGCGAAGTCCACCTGCCAAGCTTGCGCTCCGCAAACCCCAAGGCGTCGCCGGCCATGTGATGAAGACCCGCGAGCGCCCTGACGATAAGCCAGGGATTCCGGTCATCTCTTAAGCAGGTCGCCCAGATCGGCATCAGGAAGGTAGGTTCGGTAGATCTTTTCGAAGGTGCCATCCTTTTTCAGGCCGTCCAGGGTTGACTGCCATGCCTGCACCACGTCAGCGGGCGTATCTCTTGACATGGCAATGTAGAAATAAGTCTGGCCCACGGTGAATACGGGCTCCAGGTCATCCATGCGGTATCCGGCGTCTTTGACGATCTCCGGGATCGTGATGTCGGTGAAAACCGACAGCTGCACCTCGCCATTCATGAGTTGCCGGACGCTTGAACGGGGATCCGGGGAACTGCGCAGGTTCTTGAATCCCTCACGCTTCAGGTACTGCTCAGTAAACCAATCTGTCGTCGTGGCGATGGCAGCAATCTTCCTGGCCTCCTCCAGGCTGTTTATCCTGATTCCAGAGCCTTTCTTTGCGTAAAGAATTGCGCTGTTTTTCCCGACAGGCCCCACCCACTCGAAGAGGTTCTCCCTCTCCGGAGTGCGCTCGGCGCTGAAAAGCACCACCTTCGGATGGAGCAGAGCCATGTCGTAGGCGTTTTTCCAGGAGGTTAACCGAATGTTGTCCGGAATTCCCTGGCGGGCGGCGATTTCCCTGACAATGTCCGTAACAAATCCAGACGGCTTTCCATCCCTCATGAAGGTGACGGGCGGGTATTCTTCGGTTATCAATTGGAATATGCCGGGCGGAATTTCAGCAGGAAGCCACTTGGCGTAAATCTTCCCAAATGTACCGTCCCGTTTCATATCATCCAGTGTGTCTTGCCAACGGGCGACCAGCTTTGGTGATGTTCCCTTCGAGAAAGCGACGTAGACCATGTCAGTCGACATAGTAAAAGCATTTACCACGTCATCCATGGATGCTCCGCTTTCTTTCAGGGCAGCCGGCATTTCCGTGTTGCCGGCGGCAACCAATTGCACTTTTCCATCCAGCAGCTTGCGTACGCTGGTCTCTCTGTCCGGGTAGCTTTGAGTATTGGTAAAGCCCTCCTTCTCGAGCATTTCTTCTGAGTAATATTTTGATACGGTCGCAATCTTGTTGACTTTCCTGGCTTGACCCAGATTGGCTATCTCGATTCGTGATCCCTTCAACGCGTAGAGATTCGTATCCAGGATCGCCAGGGGGCCCACCCACTGGAAAAGGTTCTTTCGTTCCAAAGTCATGACCGTGGAAAAGAGCGCAATATTGGGCTGCTCCAAAAGCGCTTGGTAGCCTTCCTGCCAAAGTACCGGTCTGATTTTTTCACCCGTACCGGTTCTTCTGACGAGCTCCCTGACCACATCTGTTGCCAAGCCCGTTATTTCACCGTCTTTGACGAAATTCAGAGGAGGGTTTTCTGCCGCCGCCAAAACCTTCAGTTCGGCTGCTTCCGTAGCCGCTGCCTGAGCGCCGACTGCGAACCCGAACAGAAGCGACAAAATCACCGTGCGCAAGGAACAAGGTTTTCTCATGACATTTATCTTCATCTGACACCTCCACTCTACAGACATTGCCCCGATGAGTGACCTTCCAGAATAGGTTCAAACAACGCCAATGTCCTCGTTCCATAGCGTTGGATTGTTGGCAATGAAGCTGCGCATCAGCCCCAGGCAGGCAGCCTCCTGCAGAACCTCCACCTGCACCCCGCGAGATCGCAATAAGGTCTCTTCACCGGTGAAGGTCTGGTTCTCGCCTATAACCACCTTCGGGATGCCATACAACAGAATGGCACCGCTGCACATGGCGCACGGCGACAGGGTGGTGTAGAGCACCGCCTCGCGATATACGCTGGCGGATTGGCGGCCGGCGTTCTCCAAGGCGTCCATCTCGGCGTGCAGGATAGCGCTGCCCCGCTGCACGCGACGATTGTGCCCACGACCGATGATGCGGCCCTGGTGCACGATGACCGAACCAATCGGGATACCGCCCTCGGCCATGCCTATCCTTGCCTCTTCAATGGCGGCTTGGATGAACGTGTCCAACACGTGTTCTCGCTGTAAGGTTTCACCCACTCGCTGGCCTAGACTGACGCGAGTCTGTCGAACTCGTCGATGCTCACCGCGGGCGCGGTGCGGAAGTTGATGTCCAGCAGCCTGCTCAGGCCCATCGATACCTGGATCGCGCGCTCGATGTCGGGCAGGTCCAGAACGACCACAAAGTCGACTTCGCCGAGCAGCGCGTAACCAGCCTTGAACTCGCCGCCATGTTTCTTGATTAAAGCCATTGCGTCTTCGGTGCGCTTGGCGCTGACTGCCTTCCTGGCCTCCTGGGTCAACGTGCCCAACATGAGATACGTTGCCATGAAAACATCTCCTAAATCCAGTGTGGGAGGAAAATTAACTATAGATGCCGTGGGCATTTTTGCCTGCTTGGTGGGGGGGGCGCTGAGCGGACTTCCAGCGCCCGCGCCGATTCTGTATTGGTGTAGGTCAGGTTATTTCCTATCCTTCTAAAAGGAGAGTCCAAATATGCCCGACCAGCTCTATCAGCATGACAAGACTCGCGAACTCGTTGCTTTGATAACAGACGCAGCCGAACTGGTCCGCAGCAAAGGCGAAGCGGCGTTTAAAGACTTCCGCGTCGCCGGCAGCCGCTGGCGCCAGGAAGGGATCTATCTTCATGCT
>JBAWGM010000532.1:0-1627 GCA_049592895.1 Thiobacillaceae bacterium
CGTCCAGGGGTTCCTCGTCGGTGACCCGCATGCCCTGGATGAAGTCACTTTGCTTGCCGATCTTTTTCAGCAGATCGGCGATCTGGGGACCGCCGCCGTGAACCACCACCGGATTCAGCCCGACCAGCTTGAGCAGTACCACGTCCTGGGCAAAACTGTCCATCAGCTTGGGTTCGATCATGGCATTACCGCCGTACTTGATCACGACGGTCTTGTCGTAGAAGCGCTGGATGTAAGGCAGGGCCTCGGCCAGAACATTGGCCTTGTCGCCAGGGGTGAGGTCGATCATGGTTGACTCTCGCTAAAGGTTCGCCTGATTCTAGCAAGAAAAAAAGGCGGCCAATGGCCGCCTGCTTGAGCGAGAAAGAGATTAATGGATTTCCAGCCGTTTTTGGCTGCTGGCAGCTTTTTTGGGCAGTCTCAGTTCCAGCACCCCATCCGTGTACTTGGCGCTGGCGCCCTTTTCATCCACGTCGGTGTCCAGGCTGAAGCTGCGGCTGACCTTGCCGAAATAGCGCTCGCGCCGGAGCATCTTTTCGCCGTCCTTTTGCTCGGATTCACGCCGGGTTTCGGCGGTGACGGTTACTACCTGGCCGTCGATGGTCACCTGGATGTCTTCCTTCTTCAGCCCCGGCAGATCAGCATGGACCGTGTAGGCTTTGTTGTCCTCCTTCACGTCCACTTTGATTTGCGGCAGGTCCTTTTCCAGGCGCACCGGTCGGAAAAACCCGCGAAACAGGTCATCAAAGGGCTCCAGGCCCAGTTCATAGGGTTCATAACGAATCAGATTTGCCATATGTCCTCCAAACTAATGCAAGCGGGAACTCCCGCGGTTAACTTTTAATTGGGTCCGCGACTGACAATTTCAAGCTGGCTTTTGGGAGAAATGTGTTTGGCGCCGTGCGCCACGCCCCGAAAACCCTTATTCTTGGCAAAAAATAGGGGGCATGATGGTGGAACTGGATCCGCAACGCTGGCTGACGGAGCATGGTGATTACCTTTTCCGCTACGCCCGGCGCCGGCTGATGTCAGTAGAACTGGCCGAAGACGCAGTCCAGGAAACCTTGCTCGCGGCACTCAAAGCGAGGCAAGGCTTTCAGGGCACCAGCAGCGAGCGTACCTGGCTGACGGGCATCCTCAAGCACAAGGTGGTTGACATCATTCGTCAGCAGGCGCGGGAAGTGACCGCCCCCGGTGGTGAAGGCGAAGACGACCCGCAGGATTGGGAGGCCTTGTTCGACGATACCGGACACTGGACCCAACCCATTCGCGAATGGAAGACACCGGAGACCGAACTGGAGAGCAGTCGTCTAAGGCAGGCTCTGCAAGACTGCGTCGATGCTCTCAAGCCCAACCTGGCAAGGATCTTTTCGCTGCGCGAACTAACTGGCTTGACCACCGAGGCAATCTGTAAGGAGCTGAATATCTCCGCGACTAATGTTTGGGTAATGCTGCACCGGGCCAAGCTGTTCTTGCGCGAGTGCCTGGAAACCAGAATCTAGGGGTCGGCGTGAGAATCCTTATAAATTGCAAGGAAAACTCCCAATTGGTGACCCTGTCACCGGATCGGCCGCTATCCTGGAAAGACCGTCTGGCAATGCGAATTCATCTGATCATTTGTGATAAC
>JBAWGM010000533.1:0-1894 GCA_049592895.1 Thiobacillaceae bacterium
GCTGGACGCCGTCGGCATCGAAGTCGACGGTCGCCACGATCGGGGACGGCCTCTGGCCGGCGCGCACTTTGCAGGCGTCGAACCAAGCCTGGTATTCGTCCTTGATCTGATCGTAGTCCTTGCTTGGCATCGGCGCCTGCAGCCCCCTCACCGGGCCGGGAGTGCGGCTCAGGCCGCGGCTGGTCGGCGGCCTGGCGGCTGCTGCCGGGGTCTCGCGTGGTGCATCCTCGGGCGCCGGCGGCAAAGCCTCGAAGGCGTGCATCTCCCCGGACAGGCTGTAGAGGCGGTTGAGGTGGGCGCCGATGTCGGCCAGATAACTGTCGAACGGCCCCATGCGGGCAGCGGCGATGACTGCGGTCACGTCCTGGGTCGCGTCAGACAACACGCTTGCGGCCTGCAGCAGGCTCGCCTGGTTGAGGATGGACAGCTTGCCGTTTAGCTCGGCGATGGTAGCGAGTATGGTCTTCTTCTCGGCCGGGTCGGCGCTGTTGGCATAGCGCAGGCGCAGGGTATTGATGGTGCGGCTGATTTCGTAGCGCAGTTCTTCGATCAGACTCATTGCTCATTTCTCCCAATTGATGCATTCAGCGTAAACCTGCACGCAGGCTCGCCAGGCTGCGCCGCCAGGCGTCGGCCTGCACGCTCAACTGGGCCGAACGCTCGGCCAGGGAAGCGAGCGTGACGGCACGCCTGGGCTGGTCGTAAACCTTGACCAGATCGCCCAGCAGCGCGCCGTACTGATCGAGCAGCACGACGTAGTTCGATACCGCAATCCGATAGGCCTCGATGCGCGCGGCCTCGGCTGCTTCCACGTTGGGCTTGTCCAAAGCCAGGTTGAAGCGGGCCATCGCGGCTTCGGTCAGCGTGGTGAAGAACTCGCCCGCCTGGGTGCGCAATGCGCCCAGCAGTTTCTCCACCTTGGGCGATTCCTGCACGGTGAGCCGCTTGAGCTCTTTCGCGTAGGAACCCTGCGCGGCCAGGTCCAACACCGGAGAAAACGCCTGGAGCAGGGCACTCAGGGTCGGCCCGGCGCCGGCAACACCGGCTGCATCCAGAGCCAGTCCGAGATTGCCGGTCAGTGTCCCAAGCTGCGCCCTGGCCTCGTCCAGATTGCTTCCTTCGGCCAGAATGACAAGCAAATGCGTGTAGTCGCCGACCGCTGCCAGGGCTTGGCGGAATGCGCGGGTGCCTGGCGGGTCGGCAAGTTCGGAGTAGTAGTAGCTGTCCTCGGAACAGAACTTGTCCTGCACCTCGGGGACGTCCTGCATCTTCCCGCCCAGTACCAGGATATTCGGGCAACGCTCAGCGCCCGGCACAGCCGGCGCGGTGCTGGCCGCCGCATTCGTGTTCGCCTCGGCGCGCGCCAAGGCCGCGGATTTCCCCTGATTGCGTTCGGCGATGGCCAGCTCGTCCAGCAATGGCTGACTGGCCGTGTTGAGGTTATCGAAGGCCTTGGCCACCAAGCGCACTTCTGCCACCGGAGCCTGCGTCGCGCAGGCTGTCATGAGCAGAGCCGCAGCGATGATTGCCGCCCGCATTTTCATTTGCGCCCTCTCCCTTGCGATATGGACCCGCCATTTTTCAACTATGCGCAGACGCTTCTACTCCTTGCCATTCGCGCACTCCGTTATGCCGTCCCGCAGCTCGACCAGCGCCCGCTTGATGAGCCTGCCCTGCTCGTCCACCGGCAGCATGGCAATCAGAAAACTCATCTGGTTGGTGCTTGAGTCCTGTTCCCGAACGCTTCCCAGGCGTTCCAGCAAATCGCAATAGTGTGCGATCAACCTGGTCATGACTTCAGGCTGCTGGATGCAGGCCGATGACCTCCCGTCGTAACAGGCCCAGAGGGCACCGATACGTTCGGCTTCCACTTCGGCCATGGCATGGAAATACA
>JBAWGM010000534.1:0-15871 GCA_049592895.1 Thiobacillaceae bacterium
CCATTTCAGCACTGAAGAGGCCGTGCTGGCCAAGACCAAGCATCCGATCACCGAGGAACATCAGGGAATCCACCGCACCTTGCTATCCAAGGCCGCGGATCTTCGTGATCGGTCCCGCAGGGGTGAGTTGACCACCAGGGACCTTGTTGGCTTCATCGTTTATGACGTCATCGCAGACCACACTGGCTCAGAGCAAGGTCTGTAGGCAAGTGCAAACCTACCTGGCTAGCAGGCGACCAGGACATCCATCGGTTCGTCAGTCGTTTCGGCAAGCGCGCAATCACGCCCGATTCGTGAAAATGGCGTCAACACTCGGTGGCCCCGTGTCATTGTCCGCTTTCTCGGTGGGCCGTGCGACCGGTTAGGCTCGATAGCGCCATGCAATGACCGCTATCAGCAAGTTCGCTGTAGGGCCGGTGTTGGCCGGGAGCACCCTGTGGCGCCAGTGACGCAAAGCAGACACAGGTCTATCTGCCAATTATCTGCACCGCAGCCTTTTCCATTCGGTCGCAACATATCAATGCTGCTCATTCAAGGCACCTATAATTGCTGCTAATTGACGCGGTCGGCCTGACAGAAGCTGACCGATGGCCAATTGGTCGGTGCCGCAAGTCTATGGCGCGGACGAAAAGGAATTTGGCCCAACGTTGCTTTAATGATGGGATCGGAGGAATCTTGCGGAACAAACGAATGGCAACCATTGTCTGTGTTTGCAGGCCGGCGAATCGCACGGCTCACAGAGGAAGTACATTTGAATGTAATCTGCTTTCTTTCCAATGGCGCAGATGGCGTCTTAATGGGAGTAACTCATGCGCGGAATTCTTTGTCTGACTCTGATTGCAGCCCTGACCCCCGCACTCAATGGTTGTGCAGCCCCAGCGGCAGGCGGGAAGACAACGAACGCAACGGCCACCGACAAACGGCGCGGGCCCGGGGTTTTATTGGATGACGAGGCAATAGAGCTGCATGGCCTGAACCGGATGCACGAGCTCTTTCGGCAGGACTCGGTCAGCGTAAGCGTCACCAGCTTCAATCACAATGTCCTGCTAACCGGCCAGGCGCCCGACGAGGCCACCAGAGCAAAGATCGAAGAGACCATCAAGGGCATTCCCAAGGTGGGCACGGTATATAACCAGATCACCATCGCAGCTGTGCAGTCGGTGGCTTCTGAGGTCAAAGACAGCGCGATTACCGCCAACGTCAAGACCAGGTTGCTGACCGGCAGTGGGGTGAATTTCATTCATGTGAAGGTGGTCACTGAAGGCAGCGTCGTCTACCTCATGGGCCTGCTAACCCACAGTGAGGCTGAGGCGGCTGCCCAGACCGCCGCCACGACCGCGGGCGTGCTTAAGGTGGTTAAGCTGTTTGAATACACCGACTGAAGGGCTCCCGACTTTAATTTTTCTCAGGCGGGGCTTGCTGCCAGGCTTCACTCCTGGGGGAGTGTCTAAAGCGGGCGAAGGGGGTCACCTCAACACCGTCAACGAGCAGTTGTGTCATTTCGTGGCTCCTTTACAAGCGCCCCGGCCACTTTCAGCCTGGCGTGGATGAACCGGTATATTCCGCAAGCGCTCATGCCGCACTCTTATCGCCGCTATTGCGTCTGCCGCGAGCGATCGTAAACCACGAAATGATATTCCAGACCCGATGCCGCTTCGGTTCGCCTGTCCCGGCTGACTTCGCTCCATTGCGCCCGGTCGAATTGCGGGAACCAGGCGTCTCCTTCAACGCCGGCCTGAATCTCGGTGAGATAAAGCCGATCCGCCAGCGGCAGGGCCTGGCGATACAGGTCCGCGCCGCCGACGAAAAAGATCTCCTCGTCACCCGCGCACGCGGCAATGGCATCCTGTATTGAATGGGCGACGAGACAGCCATCGGGGGCGGAAAGGACAGCGCGCGTGATGATCACGGTGGTGCGTCCGGGCAGCGGACGACCGATCGACTCGTAGGTCTTACGTCCCATGAGGATGTGGTGGCCCAGGGTCAGCGCCTTGAAATGCTTGAGGTCATCCGACAGCTTCCAGGGCAGCCGGTTTTCGATGCCGATGACGCGATTTTTGGCCAGTGCGGCGATTAGCGAGATGCGTTGACGCGACATGTGCAAGTTGCTGAGGGTGAATGACTTGGCCAAACCGAATTGTATGCGGGCTCCAACTTCGCATGAAGCAGAACCGCCGAGCTATGCGGAGCGCAATGCATGGCGCCGCCCGCGACGAACATCAACGGGGATCAGCAACGCGAGCCCGCCGAGAAAAAAGACTCCGGTGAACAGCATGGCCAGACGATGGTCGCCGCCCGACAGCCAGTTGACCAGGCCGTAGCTCAACGGGCCGATGATGGAGGAAAGCTTGACCGCAAAGCCCCACAGTCCGAAGAACTCCGCGCGTCGGGCTGCAGGCGACAAGTAACCGACCAGCGCCCTGCCGGCCGACTGGGACGAACCCAGGCACAGCCCCGCAAGCTGCGCGGCAATCCAGAATGTGGTGCGGTCCCGCGCAGTCCAGGCAAGCAGCACCATCGCCAGCCAACCCACCAGGGTCAGCGCGATGGCGGGACGGTGACCGATTCGATCCTGGACATGGCCAAATAGGATCGCGCCCAAAGCGGCGGTGAAGTTCACCACCAGAATCAGCTCAATGGTCTCGCGCGTGGTAAAGCCCATGGCCTGTTCCGCGTAGATTGCCGCAAGTGCAATTACCACCTGCACGCCGGCCTGGTAGACCGTGATGCAAAGAAAGAACCAGGCCAGATCCCGGTAATGACGAATGTGGACTAGCGTTTGAACCAGCCGCCGCAAGGCCTGCGCGGCACTGAAACTGACATTCATCTGCGGAACGGCTCTTTCCTTGAGCAGCAGAAAAGTGGGCAGCGACGCCAGCGCAAACAGTCCGGCCGTGATCAGCATCGTCACCGGCACATACTGGCTCGCTCCCTGTCCCCTGCCCTGCGCCCACGACACATACGCCAGCGAGCACATGAGGCTGGCGATCCCGCCGAAGTAGCCCCAACCCCAGCCCCAGCCGGACACCTTGCCCAGCGCCCGGCCTTTGGCCAACTCGGGCAGAAAGCCCGCAATGAGATTCTCGCCGGCGGAAAAAAAGAAGTTGCTGACCACGACAAGCATCACGGCCAGCCAGATATTCCCCGGCCCCACCAGGGCCAGTCCGGCGGTAAAGCCAACGCAGCCCACGGTCGTGATCAGCAGCAGCAGTTTCTTCTCGGCGTGGATATCGGCATAGGCGCCCAGCACGGGGCCGGCGAGCATGGCCAAAGCATAAGAGACGGAGATCGTGGCGGTCCAGGCCAGGGTCGCCCAGACTGCATTGCCCGCGACCACCGAAACGAAATAGGCATTGAAGACGGCGGTGATGACCAGCGTGGTATAGCCCGAATTGGCGAAGTCAAACATCGCCCAAGCCCAGACCTCGTGCCACCGCACTCCCGGAGCCAGGCTGGTGCGCGGGTCTTTCCTCGCCTTCAAACCGCCACCGGCGCCTTGATGCCGGGATGCGGGTCGTAGCCTTCGAGGCTGAAGTCCTCGTATCTGAATGCGAACAAATCCTTCACTTCCGGATTCAGCCGCATGCGTGGCAGGGGCCGGAAATCGCGCGACAACTGCAGGTTTACCTGATCCAGATGATTGAGGTAGATGTGGGCGTCGCCCAGAGTGTGGACGAAATCTCCCGGCTTGAGTCCGGTGGCCTGCGCCATCATCAGGGTAAGCAGGGCATAGCCCGCGATGTTGAAGGGCACGCCGAGGAAGATGTCCGCACTGCGCTGATAGAGCTGACAGGAAAGCTTGCCGTCCGCGACGTAGAACTGGAACAAGGCATGGCAGGGCGGCAGCTTCATTTTCTCGATCTCGCCCACATTCCAGGCCGAGACGATGATGCGCCGCGAATCCGGCGTTTGTTTCAGTTGCCGCAGCACTTCGCGGATCTGGTCGATATGCCGACCGTCCGCCGCGGGCCAGTTGCGCCACTGCGAACCGTACACCGGCCCCAGGTCGCCGTTCGCGTCGGCCCATTCGTCCCAGATGGTGACGCCGTTCTCCCGCAGGTAGCGGATATTGGTGTCGCCCTTGAGGAACCACAGCAGCTCATGAATGATGGATTTGAGGTGAACCTTCTTGGTGGTCACCAGGGGAAACCCGGCCGCCAGGTCGAATCGCATCTGATAACCGAACACGGAAATCGTGCCGGTGCCGGTGCGGTCGGATTTCTTGCTGCCATGGGCAAGAACATGGCGCAACAGATCGTGGTATTGCTTCATCGAGCGATGTTTCCGCAGAAGAAATGCATGTCGGCGTGTACCGGATTACTCATGGCTTTTCCGGAGCTGCCGCACCGCTGTCTTGCTCCGCATTGCTGTCGTTCCCTGCCCACGCATTGTCCAATAGGGTTCCTGGCCCGGCCCCGTAGATGTCCCAGAACGCGATGTAAAAGTCCTGGTTGGCCTGGATGGCCTGGATCAGCGCATCGAACTTTGCTTCATCCATGTGCTTGAGCTTGGCCACCAACAGCATGGACTGGCGGTAGAACTCGTAGATGTCGAGGTCGAATGCAGCGGCCTTGTGCCGCAGGTCGCGCGTATCGCGTGCGGCGGGATCGATGGCGCGGCCTTCGCTCGCGGCCTCGTAGGCCTCCTCGTCGGTGGCGAACTCGGCGCCTCCGCCATTGGCCGTCAGGGATGCCCAGCCTTCGTGAAACCAGATGGGCACGCTGGAATCGTAATGGCCGATCTCCTGGCCCAGATGCAGATGCGCGAGTTCGTGTATCAACAAAGGTTCAAGTCGATCGCTTTCGCGGCCATTGAGATTGGGCGACAGAATCAGCCGGTTGTCCGGCACCACCGCGGCCGACAGTTTGGGAGTCAATACATATCGCTTGAAGCACGCATCCGTGCCGCACACATAAACCCGCGGCGTAAACCTGAACGGTCGGCCGTTGGCATACTCGACCCGGGCGATGGCGTCCGGCAGCAGTCTGGCCACCTTGAGGGCATAGTCCTCATAACCCGGCTCCACCTGGACCCGGTCATCCTCCGCCAAGGGCACAAACCCCTCGATCGGGAGCAGCGCCCTTGGGCTGCTGACCGTCAACGCACAGCCGGACAGCAACCAGCCGAGTAACAGCAGGGCGAGCAGCCTCATGGCTTGCCGCCGATCTGCATCAAGCGCGATGAATGCTCGCCGCCCAGCGTGTGGCGCTTGAGCTGGGCGCCGATCTCCTGCGCCCGCTTCATCCAGCGGGCGGCCTGTTCCGCGCTCAGGTGTTCATCCAAGGAGGCTTGCAGGTGATGAAACCAAATGGCGAAATGTTCCTCGGTGAGGGCCAGGGCCCGGTGCTTCGCCAGCATGTCAAAGCTGCGCCGCTGCCCCGGCGCGCCGCCAAAATTCGCCCACCAGAAATCCACGATCCGGGCTTCGTGTTCCCCGCCCGGTTCAACTTGCGCGAACAGGGAGCCCACAACCGGATCCCTGCGCAGGCGCCCATACTGGCTGCGCACCACGGCGTCGACCTGTGAGCGGCTCAGAGCTTCACTGTTCATCGTGTTGGGGCAATTCCCGCCAGCGTCCTTCGATCAGGCCTTCGAGCGGCCGGTAATGCTTCTTGTAGGACATCTTGCGCGACTCAGAGATCCAGTACCCGAGATAGACATAGGGCAGGCCCAACTGCCGGGATCGCTCGATGAGCCACAGCACGCTGTACACACCCGGGCTCGACTTTTCATCATCCGGATCGAAGAAGGTATAAACCGCGGACAAGCCATCCTTTACCCTGTCCACCACACTCACCATCACCAGCCGGCCATTGATGCGGAATTCCACCAGCGAAGAATCCACATGGCTCGCCAGCAGGAACTGGCTGTACTGATCGGCATTGTCCTGGTCCATGCCTCCGCCGGCGTGGCGGTCGCGTTGATACTTGCGGTACAGCGCGTAGTGCTCCTCGACGAAAGCGAGTGGCAGGACGCGGGTTTCCAGATTGCGGTTGCGGCGCAGGCAACGTTTTTGACTGCGGCTGGGCTCAAAGTCCGCGGCTCGCACACGCACCGGCACGCAGGCCTGGCAGCCCCCGCACTGTGGCCGGTAGGTGAATTGCCCGCTGCGACGAAAGCCGGCCTGGATCAGTTGACTGTAGACGGCGGACGAGATCAGGTGGGCGGGCGTGGCAACCTGGGAACGGGCTTCGCGCAGCGGCAGATAGCTGCAGGGATATACCGCTGTCAGGTAGAACTGTACTCGATTGAAGGGCGGTTCAGACGGAAACATCAATGTGCCAGGGACCGGGAGGATGTGGCAAGTTTACCAATTCATGGACTCTTTGGATGAAGGCCGCCCGGGAGATTTCGCGTGCTCCCAGACTGGCCAGATGGGGCGTGTTCATCTGGCAGTCGATCATGCCGAAATCCCATGCCGCAAGTTGCCGGCACAACGCAGCCAGCGCCACCTTGGAGGCATCCTTAACCAGGGAAAACATGGATTCTCCGTAGAACATCTTGCCGATGGCAACCCCGTAGAGGCCGCCCGCCAGTTCGCCGTTCAGCCAGGTTTCCACCGAGTGGGCGAAACCCAGTTGATGCAACCGCGTATAGGCCTGAAGCATCGCTGCGCTAATCCAGGTTCCATCCTGATCTGCGCGCGGCGAGGCGCAGGCGCTCATGACGTCCGCAAACCGGCTGTCCATGCGGATTTCAAAGCCGCCATTGCGGATGCGCTTGGCCAGGGAGCGGCGCAGCATGAACTCTTCGGGCAACAGCACCATGCGCGGATCGGGACTCCACCACAAAATGGGCTGGCCTTCGTTGTACCAGGGAAAGATCCCCTGCCGATAGGCGCTCAGCAGGGTGGCCGGCCGCAAATCAGCACCGACTGCCAGCAAGCCATTGGGATCGCGCATAGCCAAGGCAACCGGAGGAAAGGGATCGGCGGAATTCAACCAGGGCAGCATGCGGATGATTGTATCCAAACGCTGACTGATAGAATCGGCGCTCCCTTCTCCAATTTCCCCATGGCTGGCCTGACTTCCGCCTCCCAGACCGCGCATCCTGACCAGCGCGCCTGCTTTCATTGCGGGCTGCCGGTGCCGGACGGTGCGGATTACCTGATCGTTTACCGTCAGCAACAGGAACCGGCCTGTTGCCGCGGCTGCCAGGTAGTGGCCCAAACCATCATCGAATCGGGACAGGAAGCCTATTACGAACACCGCACCGCCCTGCCCCCCACTCCCCAGGCAGCCGCAGAAGAACTGAAGAACCTCGGTCTGTATGACCTGCCGGAAATCCAGAAGAGTTTTGTCAGGGTTGCACCCGACAATGTGCGGGAAGCGTCGCTGATCCTGGAGAACATTGTCTGCGCGGCCTGTGTCTGGTTGAACGAGCGGCATATCGCCCAGTTGCCGGGCGTGCTCTCGGTGGACATCAATTACTCTACGCGGCGCGCGCGGGTGCGCTGGGACGAAACCCGCGTCCACCTGTCCGAGATTCTCAAATCCGTCGCGGACATCGGCTATATCGCCCACCCTTTTGACACGGGACGCCAGGAAGAAATCTTCAAGAAGGAACGCAACAGCGCCATCAAACGGCTGGCAATTGCGGGACTCGCGATGATGCAGGTGATGATGTACGCGATTCCCGCCTATACCGCCGGTCCCGCTGACATCGCGCCAGAAATCCTGGCGTTGATGCGCTGGGCCAGTCTGATCCTGACCCTGCCGGTGGTGCTGTATTCAGCTCGACCGTTCTTTACCGGGGCGTGGCGCGACCTCAAGCGCCATACGCTGGGCATGGATGTGCCGCTGGCGCTGGGTGTGGGCTCAGCCTTCCTGGCCAGCATGTATGCCACCATAGTCGGGCATGGCGAGGTGTATTTTGACTCGGTGACCATGTTCGTGTTTCTGCTGCTTACCGGGCGATTTCTCGAAATGGGCGCGCGCCGAAAGAGCGCCCAGGCAGCAGAAGAACTGGTCAAACTAATCCCGCCTGCTGCAAGCCGCCTGCCGCAATGGCCAGGGCGCGAGCAGGAAATCATCCCGGCGGTGAAACTTGCAGTCGGAGACTACGTTCTCGTGAAGCCCGGTGAAACTGTTCCAGCCGACGGTTTGGTGGTCGAAGGCAAGAGCAGCGTCAACGAAGCCATGCTGACGGGGGAGTCAATGCCCGTATCCAAGACGCGGGGGGACAGTCTGATCGGCGGCTCGATCAACCATGAGAGTCAACTGGTCATGCAGGTGACCAAGGTCGGCGAGGAAACCCGCCTGTCTGCAATCATCCGCCTGCTCGACCGGGCTCAGAGCGAAAAGCCGCGCATCGGCAAGCTGGCGGACAAGGCTGCCGCCTGGTTCGTCGGCGCGCTGCTGGTGGTTACCGCGCTGACTGCCATCGTCTGGTATATCCATGACCCAAGCCGGGTCCTGTGGATCACCGTATCGGTGCTGGTCGTCACCTGTCCTTGCGCGCTTGGTTTGGCCACGCCGGCTGCGCTGACCGCAGCCACCGGCCGACTCACCAAACTGGGACTGTTGACCACTCGAGGCCACGCGCTGGAAACCCTGGCTTTGGTCACCGATCTGGTATTTGACAAGACCGGCACGCTGACCCACGGACAGCACGTGTTGCTGAAGCTGTGCCCCGCAACCGGAATTTCCGAAGACCAGGTTCTCTCGCTGGCAGCCGGCCTGGAGTCGGGCTCGGAACACCCGCTCGCGCGGGCGATCCGGGCGGCATGTCTCAACCCTTCCGCTGTTGAACGTCCGACCAATTATTCCGGTCGCGGGGTGGAAGGCATCCATCAGGGCTCCACCCTGCGCCTGGGCAAACCCGGATTTGTGCAGGAGTTGTGCGAGCTCCCGCCTCCGCCGCACGTGGAAGGCAACGAATCCTTGCTCGCGTTGGGACGCGACGGGCAATGGCTGGCCTGGATTACGCTTGGCGATACGGTGCGCGTGGATGCCTCAGACGCGGTCCAGCAATTGCGCCGTCAGGGATTGCGCCTGCACCTGTTGAGTGGAGACAGCGTCCAGGCGGTTCAGGCAATAGCGAGGCAGTTGGGCATTACCGATGTCCGTGCGGAGGCGCTGCCCGATGACAAGCTAAACTACATCAGACAGCTGCAAGCTGAAGGATGCATTGTCGCGATGGTGGGAGATGGCATCAATGATGCGCCCGTGCTGGCAGCAGCAGAAGTTTCGATTGCAATGGGTGAAGGCACCGACGTCGCGCAGGCGGCCGCTGATATGGTCATGCTCGGCGGGCATTTGTCGGCATTGGCCGAGGGCGTGTCGACAGCGCGCAAGACCCGAACTATCATCCGCCAAAATCTGGGCTGGGCTTTGGTCTACAACCTGATAGCGATTCCAGCCGCGGCGTTGGGCCACGTGACTCCGTGGATGGCCGGGATCGGCATGTCGGCAAGTTCCCTGCTGGTGGTGCTCAATGCGCTCCGGCTTGCGGACTTTGACGGCGGAGCTTCCAAACGGGAAACGATTGCATCAGCACAATTGATGAGCCCATGATCCTATGGATATTCTTTTCTTGCTCATTCCTCTTGGACTGGTACTCGTGGCCGTCATCGCCTGGTTTTTTCTTTGGTCGGTCAAGTCAGGGCAATTTGATGATCTTGAAGGACCCGGACACGCTATATTGATGGATAATGACCGGCCGCCAGCCAAGAATGATGCAACCAAGAAATCACCTGGCGAGATAGATAACCCTGATTAAAAAGCCGGATTGACATGACTCCTTCTATAAGGATAATCGTGTCCGAATAGCTGCCCGTTCTGGCTAGATATTTCGTCCTAACCTGAGGGAGACGCCCATGGAAGCAACAACGTACAACTACAAAATCGTGCGTCAGTTCGCCATCATGACCGTTGTGTGGGGTATCGTCGGCATGCTGGTCGGCGTAATACTGGCCGCGCAGCTGATCTGGCCTGAACTGAATATTGGCCCCTGGCTGACTTATGGCCGATTGCGGCCGCTTCACACCAACGCGGTGATCTTTGCTTTTGGCGGCAGCGCGATGTTCACGGTCATCTATTACATCGTCCAGCGAACCTGCCATGTCCGCCTGTTTGCGGAGAAGCTCGCCGCCTTCACCTTCTGGGGATGGCAGGCGATCATCGTGGCAGCCGCCATTTCACTGCCGCTCGGTTTCACCACTTCCAAAGAATACGCGGAACTGGAATGGCCGATTGACATCGCAATTGCGGTTGTGTGGGTTGCTTTCGCCGTGGTGTTCTTCGGCACCCTGATCAAGCGCAAAACGCCGCACATCTATGTGTCCAACTGGTTCTTTGGCGCCTACATCATCACCATCGCCGTGCTGCACATCGTCAACAGCGCAGAACTGCCGGTGGGTCCGATGAAGTCCTACTCGGTCTACGCGGGCGCACAGGACGCCATGGTGGAATGGTGGTATGGCCACAATGCGGTGGGCTTCTTCCTGACTACCGCGTTCCTCGGCATGATGTACTACTTCATTCCCAAGCAGGCCGGACGTCCAATCTACTCCTACCGGTTGTCCATCGTGCACTTCTGGGCGCTTAACTTCGTTTACATGTGGGCCGGCCCGCACCATCTGATGTATACCGCCCTGCCCGACTGGGCTCAGTCCCTGGGCATGGTGTTCTCCCTGGTTCTCCTGGCGCCCTCCTGGGGCGGCATGATGAACGGCATCATGACCCTGTCCGGCGCCTGGCATAAGCTGCGCACTGACCCCATCCTCAAGTTCCTGGTTACTTCCCTGTCCTTTTATGGCATGTCCACCTTCGAAGGTCCCATGATGTCGGTGAAGACCGTGAACGCCCTGTCGCATTACACCGACTGGACCATCGGTCACGTGCATTCCGGCGCTCTCGGCTGGGTGGCGATGATCACAGTTGGTTCTCTTTACTACTTGATTCCACGGTTGTTCGGCCGGGAGGAGATGTACTCCATGAAGCTGGTCACCACCCATTTCTGGGTTGCGACGATAGGCGTGGTTCTCTACATCGCGGCCATGTGGATTGCGGGCGTTGCGGAAGGGCTCATGTGGCGTGCATCCAACCCGGATGGCACGCTCCAGTATGGCTTCGCACAAGTGGTTAAGGCCATTTACCCCTTCTATGCCATTCGCCTGGTAGGCGGCACGCTGTTCTTTGCCGGCATGCTGATCATGGCCTACAACGTGTGGAAAACCATCAGCGTGGGCAAAGCCGTGAATGACGCACCTATCCCCGTCCCGGCTCACGCCTAACAGAGAGGAGAAGAAGAATGGCTTTCTCACATCAGAGTATTGAAAAGAATACCGGCTGGCTGATTCTGCTAACAATTCTCGTCATCAGCGTGGGTGGTTTGGTACAAATCGTGCCGCTGTTTTTCCAGCGCTACGTGACCCAGCCGGTGGAAGGGCTCAAGCCCTACTCGGCGCTTGAACTGTCGGGGCGGGACATCTACATCCGGGAAGGCTGCGTCGGCTGCCATTCCCAGATGATTCGGCCCTTTCGCGCCGAAACCGAACGCTACGGCCATTACTCGGTCGCCGGAGAATATATCTATGACCGGCCGTTCCTGTGGGGTTCCAAGCGTACCGGCCCGGACCTGCAGCGCATGGCGGGCCGCTATTCCGATGAGTGGCACCGTATCCATTTGACGAACCCGCGCGATGTGGTGCCTGAATCCAACATGCCAGCCTATGCCTTCCTGGCAAGCACGCCGTTGGACAACAGCACCATCCAGACCAAGATGCGCGGCCTGCGTATGCTTGGTCATCCTTACACCGATGAGGAGATCGCCAGTGCGCCCAATGACCTCCAGGGCAAGACCGAAATGGATGCTCTGATCGCTTACCTGCAAAGCCTGGGCCGCGCCATGAAGGATGTGAAGTAATGGACGGCGCAATGATCAATGCGGTCGTTACCGTAGTATTTTTCCTGACCTTTGCCGGCATCGTGTGGTGGGCCTATGGCAAGGACAGGAAGCAGCGGTTCGAGGACGATGCGCAAATTCCCCTGTTGGACGACGAACCCGTCGTTAAAGGAGACAAACGATGAACGCGATGCTGGAATTCACGAGCGATTTCTGGAGTTGGTACATTTCCGTCATTACCGCAGTAAGCCTGATCGGTGTCGCGATTTTTCTGTACTCGCAGAGAACCCAGCGCCTCGCCCCGGGACAAAAGGCCGAAGAGATGGGACACAAGTGGGACGGGGACCTGGTAGAACTGAACAATCCTCTGCCCAGTTGGTGGGTCAAGCTGTTCTGGATTACGCTGATTTTCGCTGGAGTGTATCTGGTGCTATACCCCGGGCTCGGCAGTTTCAAAGGCGTTCTGGGCTGGTCATCCTGGGGTCAGTACAACCATGAAATGCATGAGGCCAAGGAAGAGTATGATCCCATCTTCAATCAATTCCTGGGCCAGCCCATACAACAGGTGGCGGCCAACAAGGATGCACACGAAATGGGACAGCGGCTGTTCCTGACCTACTGCTCCCAGTGTCACCAATCCGATGCAAAAGGCGCCAAGGGCTTTCCCAATCTGACCGATCAAGACTGGCTGTACGGCGGTGACCCCGACACGATCAAGGCAACCATCTCGAACGGACGTGCCGGAGTAATGCCAGCTTGGGCGCCCATACTGGGAGCTGACGGTGTCAAGGAAGTCGCCAATTATGTACTCTCCCTGTCGGGTCGTCCCCATGATGCCGGGCTCGCCGCCGCGGGCAAAGCCAAGTTCGACGCCAACTGCACCGCCTGCCACGGCGCCGACGGCAAGGGCATGGCTGCCATAGGCGCACCCAATCTGACTGACAAGATCTGGCTCTATGGCGGCAGTGAAGCAGCGATCATGGAAAGCATCGCCAAAGGCCGTAATGGCAACATGCCGGCTCAACTCGATAAACTGGGCGAGGCCAAGGTGCATTTACTGGCCGCCTACGTCTACGGGCTGGGTGGCGGCCAACCGGCGGCGGCCCCGGCACCCGAACCTGAGGCCGCCGCGCCGGCACCCACTCCTGAAGGCGCATCGCCACCCGCCGCTTCTGGAGATGTCGAGAAATAACAGGGAGCAATGCCTAAAATTGCTTGAAGGGTGGCGCCTGGAATTAAGCAATACTTGAACTCCTGCAATACCACCCTGGCTCCGTTTTCGGGGCCAGGGCTTTCTGGGGACGGGCATAAGGATTATGGAATTGGATCGCTATATCCGCCCTCAGCCGATCGCACGCTAATTTGTCCTTAACGCATGGATACCCGCTCCCTACCACCTGCCGCCAACAACAATAATGATGAAGTCGAACGGATGCTTTACGCCGTTCGGCAGAAGATCTTCCCGCGGGCAGTCCACGGCTGGTTTGCCAACTGGCGGGTGTTCTTCGTCCTGCTCACTCAGATTATTTATTACGGCCTGCCCTGGCTAACCTGGAATGGTCGGCAAGCGGTGCTGTTCGACCTGGTCAACCGCAAGTTTTACATCTTCGACTGGGTGTTCTTTCCCCAGGATTTCATCTGGCTCACCGGCCTGCTGATTATTTCCGCCTATTCCCTGTTTCTGTTCACCGCGATCGCAGGACGACTGTGGTGCGGCTTTGCCTGCCCGCAAACCGTTTACACGGAGATCTTTCTATGGGTAGAAAGAAAGCTTGAAGGCGACCGCCTCAAGCAAATGAAACTGGACAAGCAACCTTGGAATGCGGAAAAGATTCTGCGCCGGGGCAGCAAACATCTGATTTGGATCCTCATCGGATTCTGGACCGGCTTCACCTTCGTCGGCTATTTCACTCCCATTCAGACTTTGGGTTTTGAATTCATGAGTTGGACCCTCGGACCGTGGGAGACCTTCTGGGTATTCTTCTATGGCTTTGCCACCTATGGCAATGCGGGCTTCATGCGCGAACAGGTGTGCAAATACATGTGCCCCTATGCCCGATTCCAGAGCGTGATGTTCGACCCAGACACGCTGATCGTGTCCTACGATCCTGCCATGGGCGAACCGCGCGGCCCCCGCTCCAAGTCCACCGACTATAAGGCAGCGGGGTTGGGCACCTGCATAGACTGCAACATCTGCGTGCAGGTCTGCCCGGTAGGAATCGACATTCGCAATGGCCTGCAATACGAATGCATCGGCTGTGCCGCCTGTATCGACGGTTGTAACCAGGTCATGGCCAAGATGGGTTACCCCAAGGGCCTCATACGCTACACGACCGAAAGCGTGTTGAAGAACAAGTACACCGACAAGAGCATCCTGGGCCATGTGTTTCGTCCGCGCGTGATTGTTTACAGCGCAATCCTGCTGGCCATCGGCATTGCCTTTCTGTACACCATCGCCACCCGGGTGCCCTTGCGGGTCGATGTCATTCGCGACCGGACCACGCTGTCACGGGAAACCGAGGACGGCCGGGTGGAAAACCTTTACCGGGTTGAAATCATCAACATGGATGACTCGGTGCACCGCTACCGCATCAGCGCCCGCGGCGTGGAGGGCATCACCGCCGTGCCCGATAGCGACCGGCTGATTGCCGATCCGCTGACCACGATGGACATGCCGATTCGCCTGATTGCCGATCCCGCCAATCTCAAGTCCCGATCCACACCGGTTGAGATTGTGGTCACTGCGGAAGGCGATCCGAAACTGAGCAAGACGGCAAAGACCACATTCCTGTCCAGATAGACCTGACCACAAAAGGAGAAGCCATGCAATTCGTCGCTCAACAACCCTGGTACAGGCAACGCTGGCCCTGGCTGCTTGCCATCATGCCCATCACCTCCATTATCGTAGGCTTCGCTTTCTTGTGGGCGGCCATCAAGACTGATGACGGGCTGGTGGCGGATGATTACTACAAGGATGGCTTGGCCATCAACCGGATAGTGGAACGGGATGTCGCTGCCGGCAAATATGCCGTCCATGCGGTGGCCCGTCTCGAGGGTGCGGTCGTCAACCTCCAGCTTGCCGGCAAGCTTCCGGCCCCGCCTGATACCTTGAAGCTGAGCCTTGTCCATCCAACTCGCAAGGGTTTGGATCACAGTGTGCTGCTCACGCGAAGCAGAACGGATACCTACATCGGCACAGTCCACGATTTGATTGCCTCGCGCTACGACATCATTCTGGAACCCTTGGACGGTGGCTGGCGCCTCGCGGGCGTATGGCACCCAACCCAGGGTGAAACGCTCAAGTTGAAGCCGGCTCACCTGTCACAGCAGCAAGGGTAAATCCATGCATGCCCCCTTTGCTGCGTTGCTCAAGTCCCCCTGCCGGTCTGCCAGGTCTGCAACCTGCCGACGCTGTGAGATCGGGATGGGATTCCCTTCAACCACCCTGGTACAACTGCAAGAGAAGTCCCAGTAAACCAAAAAAGGAGAAATGCCATGGACATCGTTATGAAAGAGCTGTTTGGCACCTACATCGGCCTGCTGAGTCTGTTTACCATTGGCTTCATCATCGCCATGGGCGTGTGGTTTTACGTCTGGTTCAACCGCCGCATGAACAGCCCGGACGAGTAAGGGAGGGAAACAAATGGTGCGTTGCATCAGCGTATTGTGGCCATCGTTCCTGATCGCGGGGATGGCGGACATCGTGTTCTTCACCCTGTTTGATCCGACGGACATGATCTACCACGGCGAGCCCTTGTTCGCCGGCCGGCTGGCTGCCTACTCCGTTGGGTTCTTCCTGTTTTGGCTCCTGGGCATAGGTTCTTCCTCGCTGACCTGCTATTTCCAGCGGACCGCCAACGAAATCAACCGCTGCCCCCTGCCAGCCGCCGATCGTCCCGACGGTTGTCCCAAGCGCGAAGGGTGCGAGGACTGCACCTAGTTGCAGGCAGGAAGTTCACTTGCAAGCCGCGCGGCGCGTCGTCCCGTCGCGCGTCTGCAAGCGCGCGCGCAGCCGGATGCGGGC